>JAWSVH010000002.1:0-27005 GCA_033852015.1 Desulfobacula sp. | reverse complement strand
CGGGTTTTCGCAACCGATAATTTTGATGCCATATTAAATGGTGAGAATTTCATTGACCCGCTGACACCTGAAGCCCAGGAAAAAATAACCAATAAAAATATCACAAAATTATATAAACAGCCGGACGGTAATGCCCGTTTTGTGCAGATTACCAAGACCGAGGATGTGATTCACCTGGCGGGTCAGTTGGGTTATTTTGATCTTTCCGATGAATATGGCATCAAAGAGAAATATGATTTGAGTATGGCCATCAGTATTGCTGCCGGTATAGAAGCACTTAAAGATGCCAATATTCCATTGGTGATGCAATATAAGAAGGTTAAAAATGGAACCGCGGTTATACCAAATGGGTTTGCGCTTCCGGTGGATATGCAGGAAGAAACCGGGGTGATTATCACCTCTTTGTGGCCGAACAGTGAAAGCCTGATTTCAGAGCTGGAAAAATACTATTATGAGAAAATGTTTCTCAAACCCTATGAGGAATTTGAAAACATTTATTATTTTCTCATGGAGAAGGTAAAGGATCTGGATGTTAAAGAACATATCACCGAATGGTTTTTTAAGGCAAAATCGCGGAAACGATCTGACCTTGAAACCTATAAGTTTGACCGTGATTTTCTGTCTAACTACTGTCCGTTAGGATCTGCTCATTTGGCACAGATCATCAAGGCCAAAGGACCCAATACACTTGTAAGCTCGGCTTGTGCTTCGACGACCCTTGCCATTGGTATTGCGGAAGACTGGATCCGGGTGGGACGATGTAAACGTGTTCTGGTTATCGGTGGTGAAAATGCCACATCCGAGAATCAGAATGAGTGGGTCGGCTCAGGCTTTCTGGCTCTGGGTGCTGCCACAATTAAAAAACGGGTCTCAGAAGGCGCCAAGCCCTTTGATGAAGATCGCAATGGAACCATTGTCGGTGCCGGCGCTGTCGGCCTTGTTATAGAGGCGGAAGCCTGTGCGAAAGAAAGAGGGATGAACGGTCAGTGTCGACTGCTTGCCACTCACATTGCGAACTCTGCATACCACACGTACAACATTGATGTTCCCCATATGGCCAATGAGATGAAAAAATTCATCACAAAGATGGAAAAACAGACGGGTCTGAAAAAAGAGGATTATGCCAGCAAATTGCTGTTTATGTCCCATGAAACGTATACACCTGCCAGAGGCGGAAGCGCTGATGCAGAAGTCACCGCACTTGAAACCGCTTTTTCAGATCACTTGAGTGATATTTGTATCTCCAATACGAAAGGCTTCACCGGCCATACGCTGGGGGCGGCCATCGAAGATGTGGTGTTGGTCAAGGCGCTTCAAAAAAGAAAAGCACCGCCCATTGCCAATTTAAGAAAAATCCCTGAGCACTTTAAACACTTAAATTTTTCAGGCCAGGATAAAATTGATTCTGAATATGGGCTCCATCTTGCTGCAGGATTTGGGTCACACTTTGCTTTTATGTTTGTTCAGAGGGTGGAAGAAAACCCGGTTGAGGGCAATGCCCAATATCTGAACTGGTTAAGACAGGCGACCGGAACGCAAAGTCCTGAACTTAAACTGATTGATAATACGCTTTGTGCAGTCGCCGGTGGAGAAGCTTTGTCTGCTACTGCAAAAACAACCCAGAAAGTAGACGCACCTTCTATGCCTGCAACTGTGGCAATACCCGCTCCTGTAATACCTGCGCCTGTTGCAGCAGCTAAAGAAACAGTATCCGTAGCACCTGCGGTTGTCGGTGGTGCAATGGAAGCCATTAAGGCCATTATTGCGGAGCAAACCGGTTATACAGCAGATATGTTGGAAGATGATCTGGATCTGGAAGCCGATTTGGGGATCGATACGGTTAAGCAGGTAGAGATTTTTGGAAATGTTGCTTCTAAATTTGGTTTTAGTGTACCTGATGACTTAAAACTTCGGGATTTGAACACGATAGCCAAGCTTGGGGAGTATGTCGATAATAAGGTCGGCACTGTTCAATCCTCTGCTCCGGCTGTGGCTCCAACATCACAAGAACAGCCAGCAGCCGCCAATACAGCAGGTGGTGCACTGGATACGATAAAAGAAGTGATCGCCGAACAGACCGGTTATACGGCAGATATGCTGGAAGCTGATCTGGATCTTGAAGCAGATCTGGGAATTGATACGGTCAAACAGGTGGAAATCTTTGCCAAGATCGCATCCAGTTTTGGTTTTAGTGTGCCTGATGATTTGAAATTGCGGGATTTAAATACCATTGCCAAACTGGGAGAATATGTGAATACCAATGCAGATATTCCAGCTCCAGTTTTGGCACCGGTCCAAGCACCCGTTGCTCAAAATGCCGCCGCAACGGTTCAAGCGCCTGCTGTATCGCAAGTTTCTGCATCAGTAAGTGCATCGGCCCCATCGGGAGGTCAGGATGCGACGGCGACTATTAAAGAAGTGATTGCCGAACAGACCGGTTATACAGCAGATATGCTGGATGATGACCTGGATCTGGAAGCTGATCTTGGGATTGATACGGTTAAGCAAGTTGAAATTTTTGCTAAGGTGGCAGCCAGCTTTGGCTTTAGTGTGCCCGATGATTTGAAACTGCGGGACTTAAATACCATTGCCAAGCTGGGAGAGTATGTGAATGCAAATACAGATGCTCCGGCGCCTGTAGCAGCGCAAGAGCCTGTTCAAGAAGCAGATGTGGTGCCCAGTCCGGTACCAGAATCAGAGGTCAGTGATCAGCAGATTAATGCAACGGTTAAAGAAGTAATTGCAGAACAGACCGGTTATACAGCAGATATGCTGGATGATGATTTGGATCTTGAAGCAGATCTGGGAATTGATACGGTCAAGCAGGTGGAAATTTTTGCAAAAGTGGCATCCAATTTTGGATTTAGCGTGCCTGATGATTTGAAACTTCGTGATTTGAATACCATTGCAAAACTTGCAGATTATATCAGAAACCAGACCGGCCAAGCCCCAACAGCTGAGCCTCAGCTTGCAGTTGTTGCTTCTGAAACAGCGAATCCGGTGGCTGTTCCGGATGCAGTCCAGATGGTTCAAGCAGAAGTATTTGATGAATTTCCTGATCCGGCATCGCCCATTAAACGGTTGATTGTCAGGGCCAAAGAAGCAGATAAACCTAAATCTGCTAAAAAGGATTTTAAAGGTAAAAAAATTATTGTCTCTCTGGACAGTCATGGATTTGCTAAAGAGGTGATTAAAAGGATTAAAAAGAAGAAAGGTGAGGTTATCACCATTGGTCCCAAAGGGGCGGATGTACAATTTGATCTGACCGATGTAAAGGCGACTGAAAAACAGGTGGAAGAATTCAAAAAGCTTCACCCCCAAGTGAACGGATTTATTCATCTTGCTCCCCTGGATTACTATTTTGATAAAGATGAGCAGGCAGGATATTCTGATGCGGCGTTGAATACCACGATAAAATCGTTCTTTGTAATGATTAAGAGCCTGTTTGAGACGCTTGATCAAAAGGACAATGTCATTGGTACCATCACCTTTGATTCGGTTGTATTTCCCTACTTAGAAGAGTGTGGTCCAATTCATCCGATGTTTGCCGGGCTCAGTGGGCTTTTAAAAACAGCCAATAAAGAGTTGGCGGATACGATGGTCAAGGTGGTGGATTTTTCTTATGAACAGCCTAAAAAGAGTGTCGAAAAGATTGTGGATACTTTTTTCAAAGAGTTGCTCAGTCGTGATACCCGGGTTGAAGTGGGATACAAGAATAAAAAACGCTATGTCATCTCTATGGAGCCTTCTATTGCAGATAAAACTCAGCAGATGATATCCAAAGGTGACACCATGCTGGTTACCGGTGGCGCCGGCGGCATTACATATGAGATCATTAAGCAGGTGGTGCAAAAATATAAGACCAATCTGGTGATCCTGGATATTAATGATATTTACAGCACAGATTCCAAACTTCTGGATAAGGCGTCTACTCAGCCAGAGTTGATGGCGATACTTCGTGAAGATATGCCCGGAGTTAAACCGGTTGAAATCAAGCGGGCATTAGATCGCCTGATGCGGGTGAGACAATCCATTGATAACATAGAATATCTGAAGTCTTTAGGGGTCAGTGTTGAATATAATTGTGTGGATGTAACCGATGCCAAAGCTGTTCAAGCCACAGTTGATAAATATGATCATGTTGATGGGGTTTTTCATGCAGCAGGCATGGAGATGAGTCAGTTCATTCCTAAAAAAGAGTTGTGGTCTTTTGAGCTTGTCGTTGATGTTAAGGTTAAAGGCATGCGAAATCTGCTCCAGGCATTTGAGGGAAAAGAGTATAAATATTTTTTCACCTTCTCATCTGTAACCGCCAGGTTTGGAAATGAAGGTCAGGTGGACTATACCTCTGCAAATGATTTTCTTGGCAAGACCTTATTTCGGCAAAAACAGCTGCATCCGGAACGAACGTATAAAGTATATGCCTGGACAGCTTGGGGTGGCGTAGGAATGGCTACGAATCCAACGGTTAAAATGGTATTGGAAGAAAGGGGTATTCAGTTTCTTCCAATGGAACAGGGTGTTAAATTCTTTATGGCAGATCTNNNNTTGGATTATTCCTTTGACAGGGACGGCCTTTTAGGAGATCCATCCGATGCGCAATTCCCGTTCTTGGACACTCCGGTGGAAAAAACCGATGAGAGCATGACATATTCAAGAGTACTGGATATTGAGCGGGATATTTTCCTGCATGACCATACGATGGATGAGGTGCCCTTGTTTCTTGGGTCCACAGGGCTTGAAACCATGGCAGAAATGGCTGTAAGCCTGGCTCAGAATAAAAAGAGCTCACAGCATTTGGTGGAAATGAATGATTTTCAGATCCCTTATGGAATTAAGCTGCTTAAGGGACGGCCAAAAGAGTTGTTGATATCTGGAAACCAAAAAGGTGATGGTCAGTATGACTGTACCATTCGTTCTTTATTCAGGAACCCCAAAGGTATGATCATGGGCGATCCTAAACTGCATTATCAAGGCAGTTACAAGTTTGCACAGAAACCATTGAAAGGCAAAAAGATTAAATTGCCGGAATTTAAACCGGTATTCTATACCGGTGATCACGAGAGTCTGGTCTATAATCCCAAGCGATTGTTTATGTTTGGGTTGTTTGGAACGATTATGGACATCAATTCTTTTGATGGGCAAACCTTGATTACGACTGTTGAAGATCACAGCAAGCAAGAGTTCTTTAAAGGAGTGAAAGATCCTAATTTTGTGGCCGCTCCTGTGATTGTTGATGCAATGTTCCAGACGGGTGGACTGCTTGAGTTTTTTACGACCTCAAGAACGGTACTGCCATATAGAATTAAATCCATGAAGTTTTATAGGAATATTGAAAAGAATAAAAAATATTTTTGTATCACTCAGAAAATGGCCTCCGGTGAAGAGACAAACACCTATAATCTGACACTGGTGGATCGCAAAGGTAATGTTGCTATTAAAGTGGATGGTTTTGAAATGGTAAAACTTAATCACCTTGATCCTGAGGATCAGATTGCAGATCAGGTTGAATTTAGTTCCTCAGCCAAGAAAGAAAAAATAAAGATCGAAAGCTAATATCTGTATTTAGATTTAGTTAAAAATCATAAAAATCCCTGCTGCAAATTTGCAGCAGGGATTTTTTGTTTATTCTTTTGATTGAAAGGGTATCCGGTGATTGACAAAGAACGTTTTGGTGCCATAGTAGAAGAAGGCGTTATTATCTGATCGTGGATAAAATATCTATAAAGGGTGTGTGATGAAAGAGTTGACTATAAATATCAGTAAAGATTTCAGTAAATATATTGGTGGCAGGGAAGAACGAATTTCGGGTTTTTCAGGAGAGCTTTTTAAAAGAGAATTTTTGGATAATAATTTTGAAAAATATGATCGGATTCATATTGAACTGGATGGTGTTTTAGGGTACCCATGGGATTTTTTAGATGAAACATTCGGTGGTGTGGCAAGAAAATACGGGAAAGAAAAATTTTGGGAGAAATTTAATTTAATTTCTGCCCATAATTATGTTACGGATAAAATAATATATATCGTTAATCACTCCCAAAAAGAAGAGTGATTCCCTTTTATTTTTCAAATTTTCTATGTAAAAGGTATGGCAGCATGGTTTTTTCTAAACGTTGCCTTTGAGCTTCAAATTCTTCTTGTGAATTGTCTTTTTCAAAGTGTATTTCTTCACCAAAGATTAAATTGACAGTTGAAAATGGTTTCGGAAGCATGAACCTGTCCCAGGAATTAAAAAACCAGGCATTTTCTGAGTAGGTGTAAAAAGGAACCACGACAGCGCCTGTTTCCTGTGCCATCTTTATGGCGCCGGCTTTAACAACTCCCATTGGTCCTGTCGGGCCGTCTATGAGATGTGCCCCAAGCCTGTGAGTATTTAAATGTTTAATCATTGCCCTTAAGGCTTGTGTGCCACCCCGGGAAGATGAGCCTCTGGCAGTACGCCAACCTGTTTTTTCTGCTACCCCGGCAATGAGTTCACCATCCCGGCTTTGGCTGATCATTAATCCTGGGTTAAACTTTGAATATGTTTTAAAATAACGGATGACAGAGAAAAATTGTTGATGCCAGGCGCACAGCAGTATGGTTTCGCCTGATTTTAAAAGACCTTGCCATTTGGCTTCATTGACAATTCGCATTCTAAAAGTGGCGCTGTACAGCTGGATTAAATAAAAGGCAAATGTAACAAAAAAACGAGAGTAGATAATATATTTTAAAATTTTACCCATATTAAAATCCTGTAGAGTGGTTAAATTTTGGATACTCTATCAGGTTGTATAAAGAACGCAACCTGATTTTTGTCACTAACACCGGTTTTTGGCGATGATATATGCACAGAATACTAAAGTTTGGGTATTATTCTTTATGCTTATTGGTTGAAAAATGGTATTGAGAGACAGCAGTTTTTATATCCAATGACCCAGGGAAAATACAGGGATAATAGACAAAGACAATAGAATTCAGGGTAAAAAGAATTAAGGGGAAAAAAATGCGGCTTTTATTTATTTTATTGCAGATTCTGGCACTGACTTTTTTGCAAAGTTGCACATCTGTTCAAGATGATATCAGTTCATTTTTTATTAATTTTGAAATAAAAAGAGCAGGCCTTGTTGTACAGACGGTGAAGGTTAAAGATTATGATATCGCATACCTCGAAAAAAAAGGTGCCGGGCCTGTCATTGTTCTTTTGCATGGATTTTCATCTGATAAGAATGACTGGGTCAGGTTTGTCAGATACCTACCTGAAAAGTACCGCATCATTGCATTGGATCTGCCAGGGCATGGTGAAAATGTTCAAACCCGCCTTGAACGATATGATCCTTCATCATTGAGTCATGGGATTGCAGATATCATCAATTCTTTGGGGATTGACCGATTTCATCTGGTGGGGAATTCTTTAGGAGGATTGGTTTCAAAACTATATGTTCTTGAGCATCCGGAGAAGATCATTTCTCTGGGGCTGTTTGATTCTGCCGGTGTGACTCCGCCTGTTCCTGGGGATTTTTATGAGGCTTTGGAAAAAGGAAATAATCCGTTTGATATAAAAACCAAAGCAGACTGGGAAGTCTTAAAAACATATGCATTCTTTGACCCACCCTTTATTCCCTGGCCTATGGACAATGTAATGGTAAACAAAAGAATTTTGAAGAACACATTTTACCAAAAGATGTTCAAGGCTGTAACAGAGCATCCGGCACTGACCGATCCTCAGTTTCAGGTCAATATGCTCCAAAGCCTTTCCATGCCGGTGTTGGTTATCTGGGGGGATAAAGATCGAATTTTAAATGTATCTAGTGTCGAGGTTTATTCTAAATATGTTAAAAACCTTCAGACATTTATTTTTAAGGATTGCGGTCACGTACCCATGATCGAAAGGCCCAAAGAAACTGCCCGACACTATGCTCAGTTTATTTCAAAGTATTGAATAACAGTTTTTTATTACATCTTCATGTTGTCAGGCAGACGGACTGCGATAACGGTACCTGTTGCACAAATTTTTGTGTCTGCGATGACCTTTGCTTCGATCACTATTTTCTTTTCCTTTACTTGTGTTACGGTGGCTCGGATTTCAAGCTCTACGCCAAGCGGTGTCGGGGCAAGATAATTTACTTGCAAAGAGGCTGTGACAAACCGTATACCCGTCTGGTCCTTGATATCAAGGCCCCTGTCTTTGTAGCTTGCTGCGGCTGCCGTTCCGACACAGTGACAGTCAATCAGGGACGCGATTAATCCGCCATATACAAATCCAGGGATGGCAATATGGTGATCGGAAGGAGTAAACCGTGCAACACTTTGTTCGCCATCCCAGTAGCTTTTTATTTTAAGTCCGTGTTCGTTGAGTCTGCCGCATCCGTAGCAATGGCTGAGTTCGTCCGGGTAATTATCCTGAAAGGCTTTTTGAGTCATGTTCTTTTCTCCGTTAGTGTATGATGAATAGGTCGCATTATCTTTAGATTGAACAACTTTTGCAAACTTTTTTTATGGATGGATTTTTTTGGGATGGCGTTATACGTCTGAGTCGAGAATAAGTCCCCGGCCGCTTTTTATGTGGTGGATCAGGTTGTCAAGTTCAACATGGGAGATGTCAGACTTGAAAACGAGGCTTTTTTGACCTGAACTATCAATGGTGACAACATCAATAAAAATATCGTCTCCTTCCTGGTAGACACACAGTCTGAATGGAGAATTATTTTTTTCCAGCTCCTTGTGGGTTTCGTCCACAATCTTTTCTAGTTCATCAAAATGTTGTTTTGCTTCCTTCCAGGGTTTTCTTTTTTTATGTTTCTTTTTTTCATAAAAACCATGGGGGGATTTGTCAGCATTGACAGCCTCACTTTGATAAATTTTGGATATATCTTCCATGGTCTGATCCTTTAATTGACGTTTAAAGCATTTTTTTTTGCGTACGCCTTTTAAAGTATTTATCGTTTGTCAGGCAAGAAACCTTTAACTGTGCTCGGTATAGATCTAAAGAGACCGGGCAAATTCTATGATTTTATTTGTTCCTTTTACATCTCCCATGGCCATGATATGAATACCGTCTACATGGTCAATGACTTGTTTTATAAAGTCGCAGGCGATGTCAATACCTGTGGCTTCACCATCTTCCATTTGGGCGATGACCGTTTCTGGTACATCAATCCCGTCAACATTTTTATCCATAAATCGGGCCATTTTTGCACTTTTAAGGGGCATGATGCCAATGATTACAGGTGTGTTCAGTGCTTTTGTCTTTTCCAAAAAATCAAGGGTTTTATCTGCATCATAGACCACCTGGGTTTGAAAGAAATCAGCTCCAGCATCTATTTTTTTTTCCATTCGTTTGATTTCCCGATCCATATCCTTCGCTGTGGGCATGGCGGTGCAGGAGATCATAAACTCAGTATTCCCTCCAAATTCTTTGTCATTGTAATCTAAACCAGAGTTAAGTTTTTTGATCAGCCGGATCAATTCAAATGTGTTGTAGTCATAAACAGCCTTGGAGGGGTAAGGACCATGTTTTGGTGGGTCTCCGGTGGTGACAAGCATGTTGCGGATACCCATGGTATGGGCACCTAAAAGGTCTGCCTGGGTGCCCAGAAGGCTTCTGTCCCTGCAAGTAAAATGTGGGATGGCAGGAATGTTCAGATTTCGCTGGATCAGTCCTGCCATGGCAATCGAATTAATTCTTAAATTTCCCATGGGACAGTCATGGATATTGATACCATCCAAAGGTAGATATTCTTTTGCCTTTAAAATGGATTCTTCGGTTAATACGCCTTTTACAGGGCCAAGCTCAGTGGTGATAACAAGCTGTTTTCCTAATTTTTCCAATATGCTCATTTATATAATGCCTCTTTTACTTTGTCTGTTGGTTATAAATATGCACATCTCTCTGGGGATATGGGATACTGATGCCTTCCTGGTCGAGTATGATTTTTATTTTTTCAGTTAGATCAAAATAGACATCCCAATAGTCATCTGTTTTTACCCAGGGTCGTACCGCAAAGTTTACACTGCTGTCTGCAAGTTCCAGTACCGCAATTGTGGGTTTGGGATCTTCAAGTGCCCTTTTTTCTTCCTGGATAATGGTGGTTAGAATCTGTTTGGCTTTTTTAATGTCATCGTCATATCCGATACCGATGACAAGATCTACCCTGCGGGTATCATTTGCAGTGATGTTGGTAATGACAGAACTGGTAATGCTGGAATTGGGAACGATCACCCGTTTATTATCCGGTGTGTTCATTGTGGTGTTAAACAAGGCAATATTTGCAACTTTTCCGAAGGTGCCGGCAATGTCAACAACGTCTCCCACCTTAAAAGGACGGAACATGATCAGCATGACTCCCGATGCGAAATTGGATAGAGAATCTTTAAGAGCCAGGCCGATGGCGAGACCTGCAGCGCCGACGATCGTTAAAAAGGAAGTGGTGTTAATGCCCAGTTGACCGGCTGCAGCAATGATAATGACAATCATTAGCGTATAATAAATAATGTTGTCAAAAAATTTGATCAACGTGACATCAATTTTGTTTTTTTCGAGTAATTTAGCCACCATTTTTGAAACTTTACCGGCCAGCCATTTCCCAATGATTAAAATGAGAATCGCCATAATAAATTTCACTGAATATTCAGTGACTAACAAGGTGATCGTGTCTATGATTTTTTCAATATCCATAATCGTTTCCTTCCAAAAGGTTTAATTGTTGGTTCGGGTTCTGTTAATCTGATCGTATTGATAATGGCAATATATCCTCAGATAAAATGAAGATCAATAAATAATTTCAGGAGAAAAGTGATTTTGAGTGGGTGTGAACATAATCGCCGATGTATTTGACTCTTTGAATTTCCTGTGGGGTGAGTGGACCTGAATCCAGTGCTGTTAACGCCTCTTTCATCTGAAGAACATCTTTTGGACCACACAGACAGATGTCTACGTCTGGGTTAGATAGAGCAAAACGATAGCAATCTTTTGCCTGTAATGGCATTTGTCCTTTTGGCATATGCTTGGGATTTAGCAGGTGGCCCCATCTTGTAGCAGTATAGCTGACAATTCCAGGATCGGTATTGGAATTTAAAAAGGGGAAGCATTCAGTTTGAGCTCCCCTGTGGGCAGCATTATAGCGAATATGAAACAGGTCAAACACTTTTTTGCCATCTATCTCTTTTTTTGCCAGTTCAGGAAAAAGGGTGCGGTTATGGCCGGATATCCCAATGAATCTGCACAGTCCTTTTCTTTTGATGGTTAATGCAAAATTCAAGAGCATGGAAAATGGCATTGAATTGTGCCATCCTAACATTAAAATATCAGCATAATCGATACCGAGTGATTTTAATGATTGTTTGAAAAAAAATTCTGTCATAAAACCAAATCTGCTATAGGCCTGGATAGAGATGATCATTTTATCTCTATGGCCTTGAGCGCAAAGATTTTTGATGGCAGTTTTCATGCCGGCACGTTTTCGGCCACCGCCCATATAAAAATAATTGCATCCTTTTTCAAACGCTTCTTCAAATGCCTGGGCTGGAGCACTATAACTTGAAGCAAGTCCAAGTCGTCCAGCCTTAAGGCCGGTGCTACCTAAAATTGATGTTTTAAAGTTATCCATTATAATTTATATATCCTTAGCTATTATTTATACCCCTATGGGTGGCTAAAAAATCAGTGATTGCTTTTTGTGCTTCTGCATGGGCAGACAATTGAAAATGGTCTGCTCCTTTGATCTCAATATATTCCCCTTTTGGGAAAGCAGCGGCCATTTGAGGGCCGCAACCGAGCACTGGGTCACATTCACCACTGACCACGAGCATCGGGGTCTGGATGCTGGATATTTCTTTAGGGGAGCAGGGCGGGTAGTAACCTCTTCCTGCAGCAGCGGCAGCAGGTCTGCTGCCTCCGACGTCCGTGGCAAATTGCCAGTATGCTGCTATATGTTCTGGAAGATCTTTGGGAAACTGAGGACGATCCAGTGCATTGGACAGTTCTGGTAAAACTTTGTCTGCAGTATAGGGTGCTATTCCTATAAGGCCATCTCCTGTGGCAATTAATGCACTTGCATTACATCGGTAGGGGTAAGTGTGCAAAAGATGTAATGTGATGATGCTTCCCAAAGAAAACCCGACAAAAGACGTATTTTTTATGTTCAGGTGATCGAGTAGGGCGATGACATCTTCTACCAGAGCTTTTGCACCATAGGCATTTAGGCCTGTGGGTTTGTCGCTGCCACCATGTCCTTTGAAATCCAGGCCGATCACCTGCATGCCTATCTTATTTAATTGTTCAATCCAGCCCCAGGCCGCGTAGTTACCAGTAAAACTGACAGTGAGACCGTGAAGTAAAACCACGGGCGCGCCTTCACCATGTATTTCATAACTTAGGGTATATCCATCTTTGATAAATGTTGGCATAATATTTTATATTTTTCCCTCCTTTATCTATCTGCTGCATAAGCTTCTAACATGGGATTGTCCCTTATTCGTAATTATTTAAAAGTTTATAGGCAAAAGAGGATGATAAATCAATTTTAAAACTATAGTACCAATTGATGTATCAACCTTTGTCTTAACCATTTGTTTTTGAAAGCTCAGGCGGAAGAGTGACTTCTAATTTTTGAAGTTGCATAAAATAATTATATCCAATGACCTGCTGACCTTTGTATTCCATGTGTATGGCTTGTACCGGACAATTATTGATGCAGCCAAAGCAGAGGACACAGGACGCTGTATTTATGGAAAAATTTTCAAGATCAATGGCATTTACCGGACATTTTTCAACACACAGACCGCATTCAATGCAGATCTCTTCTTTAATACGATGGTTACTAATCGCCAGTTTCGTCCACCATATGGGGGCAAAATAAGTTGAAAATTCCCTTATGGTCATTTTTTTGGTAAAAGAGTTATCTTTTCCCTGTTCTATCTGATGGATTAAAGATTTTGCATATTGGCGAACTTTTTTATAGGTGGTCTTATCGGGAAGGTTATTATTCCGCCATTTTACAGGATTTTGAGGTCTGATATATTCCTTTTTATCAGACCAGGATAGAGGGTAGGATGCCATATTCATAAAGGAATTCAAGCCTATCGGCACCCCATTCTTTTCAGCCAGCAGTTCGAGGATGCTACAAGCGGCATTATGTTGATTGCCTTCGGGACCACCAAAGGTTACAAAGGACGCCACGGCTGTTCCATTTATATCGGGTAGTTTTTTAATCCAGTTTTTTACATGTTCGGGTATGTCATAATAAAAGACCGGAGCCCCTAAGATAATCAAATCAAATTGGTTGATCTGTTCTGAATGATAATCGTCTATTTTTGAGGAGATTACCTGGATGTTGAGACTTTCAAGGGTCTTTGCTATTAGTTGGGCATTAATCTTTGTATAACCGGTCTGACTGTGCCATAAGACTAATGCCCTTTTTACTTTTCTGGATTTTAAAGGTACCTTGGCTGTTATTGTTTTGATGGAAAAACAGCCTGGTATGGTTGGGGCAGAAAGCAAAACTGCACCCATAGACAGATCTTTTATGAATTTTCTTCGGGTTTTCATTTTATAGCCTTTTTAAAAGCTTATTATTGATAAGATGAAAAATCAATATCCGTTTTTACGCCGACACCGGCATGATCAGTTATTATTCCGGGGGCGCCTTTTTCTAATGCGCTTCGCATCTGATCCGGGATGGCGAATTTTTTATGATTGCCCACACTGACGATAACATAGACAATCTGCGCAGAAGCCAAATGCGTTATGGTTTCAAAATCATAAAAATCAAGTTGAAGCGTATAGGAAGAAGACCCGATTTTAAGGGGTTTGACCCGAATAGCAAGAACATCATCAAATCGGGCAGGTGCTTTCCAGGAGATGGTCAACTTTACCACTTGGTTGTCAATGCCTTTTGCGAGAAGATCATTATAGTTCCCCCAGATTGCTCGCATGAATTCTGTGGCAGCGATATCTGCATATTCACCATATTTTGCGTTAAAGACTACTTTTTGGGCATCACATTCAGCATATCGAACGCGAAGCAGATGACAAAATGCATCATTCATTTTCTGTTCTATCCTCAATTATTTTTAGGTTAAAAAACTTAACTTAATATCATTGCTTTTTCCGGGCAGATTTCCTGGCAGCAAAAGCAGGTAATGCATGTATCTACATTTACAACAGGCATCTCTATTCCCATCTCAAGAGCAGTTACCGGACAATGTTCAATACAATCTCCACAGGCTGAACATAATTGTGGATCAGGCTTTGGAATAACACTGATACGTTGATTCATAAAATCCATGATCGATTGGTTGTCCATAATAGACCGTCCGCTTAAAGGGGGAAGTTTGAAATTTGGCAGAACTTGCATTTGTCCTATGACCTGTGTCATTGTTTCGTTAAAATCCCCAAGTCCCAGTTCTTTTGCCTCGCGAAGAAATTTTAATGTTTCCGGGTCAAGCCCCATCATTCTGGCTACAACGCCATCCATTGCCACAGCGTTGTCTGAAGCCAGGATTAAACCAATATCCCTTAAGTCCGGAGATGCCGGGCCATTTCCTTCCATGCCAACTACGGCATCCATGATAAAAAGGTCTGGGATCCGTAGACGAAAAACCTCAACCACAAGCTTGTGAAATCGCTCAGGGCTTCCGGCAATTTGATGCAGCCGGGCTTTTTGAGCGCCAGGCAGGATACCATAACTGTTTTTAATTGCGCCGGTAACAATGGTAAGGCCATGGGTTTTAAATTTGGGAAGGCTGATGACAATGTCAGCCTCCAGAATATCCTTGGAAACCCCTACTTTAGGCATGAAGTCTTTATGAAATGAGACCTGTGTCATGGTCTCTCCAAGGTTTTTGTAATACCCTTTGGCAGCGTCCATCAATCCGGTCTGTTCAAATGCGGCTTCATTATCACCGTAATCAAACAATCCTGGATTATCGCCGACAATAATCTGGGCAGGAGACATCGTCTCTACTTTTTCAACAACAGCTTTGAGCAACGCTGGGTGAGTGACAATGTGTTCGCTGGCAGTGGATGTTCTTAAAACATTGGGTTTGATGAGGATTTTTTTTTGGGCTATCTTGCGGGGAAAAAGCTCAAAGGCCTTATCTACAGAATCACAACAGTTATCGTAAGATGCCGGATGTATCATTACGCGATGCATGATTTACTCCTTTTTGATACCATAATAATGTTGGAAATTATCATTTTTTAGTCTGAATTGAAACCATTTTAGTATCAATTTTATTATTAAAATGAAGGGGTTCGTTCTTTTCGCTTTATGGTGATATTTCGGCAACCTGTGGAGTTAGTAATTATATTTGATGAGTTTCTTAAATAGCCATTTTGCTATCGATACTATTGGCTGGGGTTTCGGTTATTCTGGCATGCAAATTGCTGAACTTATAATTTAAAGAGTTGGTATTGAATATTATTATAGTACGCCACGTGTGATTATTTTTGATTTAAACAGGAGCAATTAAAAATTTTAAGATACTGGAAACCTCAGATTTTGGCTCGGACTTTATATTTTTCCTTGACAATTGTTTGGGGACAATTTTAAAAGAGGGGTCTGGTGTTGATTGTGCTCATCGTTTAGCCGCTGATCTTAAAATATCCCTTAAGGAAAAATATAAATGCGATCGACCATATTCAAACGTCTTGTCATTGGTAATATGATTATGCTTAGTTTTTTAGTTTCACTTGGCGCATATGTTATTTATAAGCTGGATGTGATTCAGCAGTTGACACAAGACATCGTTGATACCGATACAAAAAGTATTAATCATTGTGAGAATTTATCATCTTCTTTATTGTCCATGATCGTATTTGAGAAGAAATATATCATCTCACAAGATATTGATTATCATAAAAAGTATATGGAACTCAAAGATGAGTTTGAAGCTGAAATGGGTCAGCTCCAAGATATTTTAAAACTTGATGAAATTAAAAAATATGCTCTGGATGCCCAGGCATTATTTATAAATTATTCAGCATTTTTTGCTGATGAAGTTAAATTGATAGATGCAAAATCAAAGGATTATGATCCGACGTCTTTTTTTGAAAAAAGAAGTAATATCGCCAATCAGATAGAAGAAAAACTTGAACGGATTATTGGAATAAAAAATGAAGTAAAAATGAAAAAATTGGTGTTATCCAGTTTAATGATTGGCCAATCAATTAAGTTAACGGTGACGATTACCATCATTGCCCTTTTTCTTGGGATTTTGCTTTCAGTCACCAATACAAGAGCGATTACCGGCTCGATTTTCCTTTTAGAAAGAAAAACCCGGGAAATATCCAAGGGACAGTTTAATCACATTCCATCCATTGCTTCGGCACCTAAAGAAATTGAGGATTTGACTCAGCATTTTAATGTTATGTGCAACCGCCTTAAAGAACTTGAAGTGATGAAAACAGATTTTATCAGTCATTTTTCTCATGAGCTTAGAACGCCAGTCACTTCTATAAAAGCTGCATCAAGTATGTTGAATATGAAGCTTTTTGATGCAGACCCCCAAAAAGAAAAAGAGTTGTCCCAATTGATATTGACTGAATGTGACCGTTTGATAAAATCCATTGAAAAAATTTTGGATCTGTCTAAAATGGAAGTTTATAAGATGGAGTGGGAATTTTCACCGTCGGATGTTGTCGAGGTCATTGAAAAAGCGCTTGCCAAATTCAGACCTGTGGCTCAAAACAAGGAAATTGACCTTGTTTTTTTGCCAGGAAAAGAGATCCCAAAAACACTATTGGATGAAAAAAGGATTGAAGAGGTTATTAATAATTTGGTATCCAATGCCTTGAAATTTACGTTGGAAAAAGGCAATATCATCATCGAGGTTCAGGCTGGGGAAAATAAAGAAAAAATCATCGTATCAGTGGATGATAATGGCCGTGGAATTGATGAAAAGGATTTGGATAGTATTTTTGAAAAGTTCAAGCGTATTGATATTGGTAATGAGACGTTGAGAGGTACAGGTCTGGGACTGTCTATATCCAAACATATTATCAATGCACATAAAGGAGAAATATGGGCGGAAAGCGAAATATTCAAAGGTACAAAAGTCTGTTTTACCCTGCCTGTTGTCTAATATTTATATGGGTGTTGGCCGGTTGTCAGTATGATTATTACCCTAAAGTATCCATTGAAAATAATAAAGGCGAGGAAGGTAAAAAATTTTTAGATAGTGCAAGGGATTTTGCGGCTAAGGGTGACTTTACTTCAGCGTTTAAAGATAATACAAAAGCCTATGAGCTTTTCCCACCGGAATTTAAGCAGGCAGCTATTTTTCAAAAAGCGCTTTTGCACGCACACCCTGATAATATAGATCGGAATTATGAAAAAGCGGTGGTATGCTTTGAACTGGTTGATAAAAACCCGAATGACTGGATCTTCGCGTATAACTCGGCGTTGATTTTTTCCAGTCTTAAAGAAAGTTGTTATCTTGCTCAAAAAGTGAGTTCTAATAAAAAAGATATTCAGAAAAGTAAAAGCATAATAAAGAAAAGTAAAAATATAATTAAGAAACGTCAAAATAAAATCCAATCTTTGCTGGAAGAGCAGGTTAAATTGAAAAAATATATCTCTAAGCTCAGGCAGCAGATCGATCAGTTAAAAGAAGTGGATTTAAGTTCTAAAAGTGAAAATTAAAGGACCAATAAATGAATAAAATTTTAGTTGTCGATGATGACCCTTCCATCTTGACCGTTCTTAAAATGCGGTTGGAAGCAGGTGGTTACGATGTGTCTATGGCAGCCAGCGTGAAAGAGGCTCTTGCGATTGCCCAGGATGAAGTGTTTGATCTTGCACTCCTTGATTATAAACTGGGGGACGGAAATGGTATCATGTTGATGGAAAAACTCAAAGAGATGATGCCTCTGATTCAGGTGATTATTTTGACAGCATACGGGACGATTCAGAATGCTGTAGATGCAATGGAAAAAGGTGCATATACTTATCTGGCAAAACCATTTGATGATGCTCAACTGATGGATCAGATTAAAAATTGTATGGAAAGAAGTCGTCTGTCCAGAGAAGTGGAAAACCTGCGGGATATGGTTGCCAGCCAATTGGGTTTTGAAAATATTATTTGTAAGAGTCAAGCAATGATTGAGGTTCTTAAACTGGTAAAGCAAACTTCTGGAACCGATTCTACTGTTTTGATTTCCGGAGAGAGTGGAACTGGAAAAGAGCTGATTGCAAAATCAGTGCATCTTGCAAGTTCAAGAAAAGAAGAACCTTTTGTAGCGGTCAATTGTGCAGCGCTTCCTGAGAATCTTTTTGAAAGCGAGTTGTTTGGATATGAAAAAGGGGCTTTTACCGGAGCAGAAAAGAGAAAATTGGGGTTTCTTTCTCAAGCCCAGAAGGGAACGTTCTTTTTTGATGAGGTCTCAGAAATTCCCATAACTATGCAAGTAAAATTGTTGCGGGTACTGCAGGAAAATGAGTATTATCCTTTAGGTAGCAATAAAACGGTTAAGTTGGATACCCGTATCATTGCTGCCACAAACAAAGATCTTGTGACCGAGATTGCCCAAGGAAGGTTTCGTCAGGACCTTTTTTACAGGATTCATGTTATCCCCATAAATATCCCGCCATTGCGGAAACGTCTTGAGTGTATTCCACACCTTGCAGATCATTTTTTAAGGCAGTATGCAACTGATATGCAAAAGAAAGTAAAAAGGATTTCAGATGCCGGGTTGAATAAGATTTTGCGATATGCCTGGCCCGGAAATGTTAGGGAACTTAAAAATGTGATTGAATATGCTGTTGCCATGAGCGATTCAGAAGTGATTGGTGAAGAGTTGATATTGCAGAATCCGGATGAACTTATGAGAAATGATATTTTAAAACCCTTGAAAACAGCTAAAAAGGATTTTGAAAAAGAGTATATTAGAAAATTGCTTCGTTTAACAGAGGGGAATGTGAGTCAGTCTGCTAAATTTGCCGGTAAGTATCGGGCTGATTTTTATGCGTTGATTAAAAAATACAAACTTGAAATTGATGAATTCAGACCATAATTAATATTTAAAGAACTTTTGCCTGTGTTGTAAAGGTATTTGGCTGGGGTGATATGATTTTCATCAGGCCGGGCATAACGATGTTCCGGCCTTTTAACTTGGCCTTATAGAGCATGTCATCAGCATTTCTTATAAAACTTTCCATATTTACCTCTTTTAAAGTTAGCTGAGCGACTCCAAAACTACCGGTAACTTTGATTTTTTTATCATGATATCGGGTGGTATGGGCCATGATTTTAATTCTCAGACGTTCGGCAAGTTCAATGGCTTTATCTTTTCCGGTTCTGGGTAAAATAGCAATAAATTCTTCTCCGCCATATCTGGACAGTATATCTCCTTTTCTCATGTTTTCGCTTATAAGTGAGGAAATGTCTTTTAATACAGTGTCCCCAGCAAGGTGTCCGTACTGATCATTTACCTGTTTAAAGTAATCAAGATCGAACATAAAAATTGATAGGTCTGTCTTATGTCTTAATGCCTCTGCAATATTTTTTTTCAACTGGTTTTCAAATTCTCTTCTATTGTAACATCCCGTTAAAGAGTCAATGGTGGCGGCATTAGATAAGTCTTGAATCTCAATTTGCCGGGAAAGGGCAACGGAAGTACTTTTGAGAACCAGTTGTGCGATTTCATCATGATACGGCAACATGGTTTTGCCAGGAATCATGTATATTTTTGCGGTAAAATCGGATTGGTGTATTTCATATGAAATCAGATCTTTTATATGAAATTTTGTTTTTGGAGTATTGGAAGAATCATGGATTAATGCCAAATCAAACTGTCTTTGTATCGATAGATTGAAATCTTTTCGGATCATTTTTTCTAACTTTTTTTTACAGATATCAGGGTCCATCCAAGCGTAAGTTTGGGCATATGTTTGGTTGGTTGTTTTTATCGCAAAGGCGAACAGCCTATATTGTGCAATTTCTTTTAAACAACTGGCGCTCTGGCGGATGATATCGCCTGGTTTTTTCTTTTGGTTTAATTTAATGATATGGCGGCTGAGTGTTTTATGGTCCGCTCTTTTTTTTGTGTGATTTAAAAGGGTGTATAAAAATTTAGCGGCCTTGTTAGATCGGTTCATAAAAGATTTCATGATTTTTTCCTTTTTAAAAAGAATCATTGGTTTGGTAAGATAGGTTGCAACTGCTGTGCCAAACCATTTTTGATCTAAATATCTATGTTTTCGCTAGAATATCGTGGATATATCGCTTTGTTATACAGGGTCTTGTTCTTTTTAATTTTTACTGAAGGTTGTTCCCTGCACCATCTTTGTGAGGTATTACCTTTTTGTGAAGGTTTTTTGGGACACCTCATTGTTTTTAAAAAGCAAACTGTATAAAACTACTTTTATTCCAGATGGTTATGGTTTAGATGTTGGTGCAAATAGTATGATAAATATCATTAGATTAATTATATCGTGTGTGAAAAACCCTTCGTTTGTCTTTGGCCTTTTGTAAAAAAATAGAAATATTCAAAATTAATTTTCGGTAATCTTTTCAAAAAAAGCAATAAATTTCAAATAGTTAAGTTTTAATTTTCAGAGTGGTATCATTTTTGCCTTTTAGGTAGCAGGTGTTGAGTTTGAAGGTCAATAATTTTTAAATCAAGGAGGTGAAAGTGAAATTTAAAGAAATTCAAATTATGGTTTTAACAGTATTCTTCTGTGTGTCCAGTCTGAGTGCCTATGCATCGTCGCTTGCACCATCACAAATTAGTATTCTTCATATAAAAGATAATCAGCTTGCTAAGCAAATGGCGGCTATTTCAGCGCAAGCTGAGGCTGCTTACCCATGGAGAGGGCTTCTTATGTCGGGAGATCATGGTGCGGGTGATATTCACCATGATAATGTGTATGTGAGTATTGACGGGGGGCCGATTATTTATCAGACAACCATACCTGCAAGAAAGCAGGGTAATTTGCTGGTGGATGAGGGGCTGTTATGGCATTTTTACACCAGGGATGATACGGAAATCACAGTTTACGCAACCTCAGCATGGGTAAATGGCCTGGAAAGTGATTTGTCTACTCCTTTCCCATTGTATTTTTCCTATCCACAGCCTGAGACCTGTACAGAACAAACGGTGCCTGTGTCTGTGGCAGGAGAAGACCAGTTCGTTGATGTTGGATCACTTGTGACATTGGATGCATCCCAAAGCTATGATGGATATGCACCTGATAATGATGACCTGGCCTATCGCTGGGAATGCTATTCAGCTCCGGAAGCGGCGGTTGTTTTGAGTGACGAAGGTAGCGCTTCAGTTGTTAATTTTACTCCGAACGTCCCGGGGAATTATTATTTCAGGCTTTCACTCAGAGATAAGATAGAAGGGGAGACTTTTAATAGAAGTCCTGTTTCTTACGTACGGGTAAGTGCAGTCGCTGATATGGCAAATCAAAGCTATATGAGTGCAAATTCGGGCAGGACTCAGCAGATATATCTTGGAGAATTGGTTACTTTGGATGGAAGTCAAAGCCAGAGCAGTGATCCCATTACCAGTTATACCTGGACCCAGGAAAATCCTTTGGGAGTATCGGATATTCAGAATATGGGTAATCTGCTTGGAACAACTCAGTGTCAGGGACAATGTTATCTGTCAAATTTTGATGCAAACAATCAGGTAGATGGAATGGATTTGGCGTTGCTTGCTGTGAATTATTCTGGTGTGGACTTACCGAATCAGTCAGTTGTCCAGTTTGTTGCTGGTATTGCAAGACCTCATATTTTTAAACTTACCGTCAGTGATGGTATTCGATCAGATGTTGAAACTACGATTGTGGCTGTAAGTCATTTGAACACGGTATCTGTTCTAACCCATCCACCAGTGGATAATAGTTGTCTTGAATGAAGGGTAAAAAGGAATATATGAGATCGATTTGTATCTAAATTAACTTGAATTTTTAAGGAGGGGAAATTGAAAATAACAAAAATTAAAAAAATGGCCTTACTTATTTGTATGTCTTTTCTTGCTTATCTTGCAACCCAAGCATCTGCTTTGGCTGCAGATGTGGATGTCTACGGTGAAGGCTCAATTAACGGCACAGAACTTAATGTGTATGTGTATGCAGATGTGAATGTTGATAATCTGTTAAGCTATGGTATCAGTTTAAATTATGATGCATCAGAATTGAGTGTGATTCAGGTGCAAAAAGATCCTGAGACTATTCCTTATTCTGGCAACGGAACCAAATGGTATCTTGGAGAAAGCTCTGCTGTATATCGAAATAATCCTGCTCCGGATCATTCTTCTCCCGGGGAAATTATAATTATTGGTGGAAAATTGGACCCATCCAACCCTACGCAGGGTGTTAGTCAGGGAGCAAGAATATTATTGGCAGTGGTGACTCTTGGTCCTGCCGATACCAATATTCCGACGAACCCAACTCTTTTTCTTTCCTATGCAAAAGGAGATGGGACTGATGCATATAAAAATTTTGTTCGCTTAGATAATAGTGTCCCCCAGGTATTGGATGGAGCCAATGTTTATTTTGGAGCAGTTCAGGTTGCTCAGCAGGGTGATGCGGATGGAAACGGAAGGATTACTTTTAGAGATATTAATGTGGTTAAATCCAATATTAATAATGAAAATGCCCCCTGTTACACGGATTGTGACGGGAACGGCAGAATTACCTTCAGAGATATTAACTGTGTAAAATCAAAACTATAATAATTAGGGAGTATAGAATAATGAAAAAAATTATATCTATTTGTTGTTTGGCATTGGCTTTATTTTTTGCGGGGAACTTGTCTGTCTCAGCTGCGAATCATGTGTATACCCTTGATATTGATATTATTAATCCAGGGTTGTTCACTGAAGTGGGAAACATGATTGGTGGGGTTGAATTTGATGTGTTTGGTGGGGCTATAGACCAAGATTGGACTCTTGCACTCGGGGATGCCATTCTTCCAGGGCAGGGAAACTGGAGTTATCAAACTGCAGGGACTCTGGTTGCCGTTTATGACGATTATGATTGGGAGACTCCCCTGTATGCCCCTATGACCAGTGGAAATGTTCTGACTATCTCCTCGGATGTTGAATTGATTTTTTCGAATCCTGATTTTTTTTCTTTCTATGGAGATTCGTATGATTCAGGTTATTTCACCACCCAGGGGTTTGTTGAGCAAAATTCAGTCCCTATACCTGGAGGAATTATTCTTTTGGGTAGTGGTTTGATAGGTCTTATAGGACTGAAAAGGAGAAAATAATGGAAAGAATTAATTTATATGCCAGAAAAGCAATTTTGATGATTGCCAGCATATGGGTTTTTTCCATGTTTTTTGCCTGTACTGCGAATGCAGCTGGCCCTGTGATCATCGATCATAATTGTATAGATATTTGGCAGATCCCAGAGACTGCTATCGAACAAGCTAAATCAGCGCTACATATTGCTTATGGGCATACATCTCATGGTAGTCAGTTAATATCGGGTATGGGCTCCAGTAATGGCGGAGCTTTATTTGATCAATTTATGGCGGCAAATGGAGCAACTTCTGGGTTATACCGATGGAATGATGGTGGTAGCGATGGCGCGCTTGATTTGGACGATTATTTTACTTCCGGAGATCTTGGGAATCCGGATCGGACAACTTGGGCCCAGAGAACCCGTGATTATCTTAATCATCCATCTAATGCTGATATTAATGTGGTCATGTGGTCCTGGTGTGGGCAGGCCGCAACAAGTATTGCTAATATAGATATTTATCTGAATTTGATGGAAGAATTGATTCAGGATTATCCCCATGTGCAATTTGTCTTTATGACAGGGCATTTGAATGGAAGTGGTTCTGAAGGCCAACTACACCTGGCCAATGAACATATTCGGAATCACTGTCGGAAAAATAACCGGATACTTTATGATTTTGCTGACATAGAAAGTTATGGCCCACAAGGTTTGGTCAATTATATGGAATTATCTGCAAATGATGCATGTAGTTATGATTCTGATGGTGATGGTTCCCGGGATAGTAACTGGGCGCTGGAATGGCAGGCGTCTCATGTTGAAGACGTTGACTGGTGGTCTTCTGGTGCATCACATAGCCAACATTTGAATGGAAATTTAAAAGGATATGCTGCCTGGTGGTTGTGGGCAACCCTTGCTGGTTGGAACAATCAGGTATGTGAGTTGGATACAGAAAATGATTCAGATGTGGATGGTTTAGACTTAGCGGTTTTTGCCCTGGGCTATACCTCGGATTGTCTGGCATCTTTTGCAGATCAGTTTGGTAATTAAAATAAATTATTTAAGGAGTTAAAATGAAAAAAAATATAGTTGTTTCACTTTTTTTGATTATTTTCGGACTTTCATCATATGCCGGGGCATATTCATATTCATTTGATTTTCAAAGTGGGGGCATGAGACTGGATGTGGCTGCAAATAGTGAAATGATTTCGCTTATCACAACCGATGATTTGGTTGTTGATATGAATTTTGATTTGCCGCCGGAAGGTATGTTATTAAAATATACTGCATCGGTGGATGCTAATTTGGCACTTTTTTTTGGATTATTCAATATGCCATTGAAGATGGACAATTTAGTCCTTGGAAGTTTTATGGGGATTGATCCGGCAGGGTTTTCTGGTGATGGGAATGGTGTTGTGGGAAATTATAGTGGAAGTCAGAGAATTGATTCCCAGTTTGGTCAGTATGCACTGACAGATGCACTTTTGGATTATAATATTACGTTTACCCAGGACCAGAATTATACAGGACAGAATAATCCTGGCAGATATGCAATCAATATAGAAACTTTTTCTATATCTGAAGGAAATACCAGTGAAATGTTATGGGGAATTCTAAGTGATCTTAGTAGCTCTGATATGGTTCCTGATGGAGTTTCTTTGATCCCACCAATTACTCTTTTCGGATCGTTGACAGGGACGGTTGATATTCAGGCAGATCCTGTGCCTGTTCCCGCAGCGATTTGGCTTTTAGGTTCAGGGATCCTTGGGTTGGTAGGTTTTAAAAGAAGACAAAAATAATTATTCTTCTTAAAGATTGTGCTATTAACCTGTCAGGTTAATAGCACAATCTATTACTAAACCATATTTAAAGTAAAAAGAAAGGTATAAATGGCAAAATATTAATCTCAGCCTTATCTTTTTATTTCTTACCATTTACTGTCAAGAATGCTGACTTCCTTTTTTTCTTCCCAGCCCAAAGAATTCCATATACACTTATGCATACAATAATAAGCGTGGCGATTTGATAGTTTTTAACAGGTTCATCCAAAAATAGTATGGCCAAAAAAAATACAGTAACGACTGGCCATGGCGTTGTGATTGAGCTTGCCACAGAAACATCAATATATTTGACAGCATAAAACCAGTTTATAAGTTCAAGATAATATACAAGCCCCATAGCTATAGCAAATGTTTGAAATATAGGATTCCAAATTAAACTGAAAATTTGATCTATGCCATTTGATGAAACAGACATGGTAAATATTATTATTGTTGAGACGAGAACTCGAAAAAAGGTAACTTGAGCAGGGGTGATGGGAGTCTTATCTAAGACTTCTTTGATAATAACATGTGCAACACTCCATATTAATGGGACACTTAATGCGAAAAGGAACCAATACGATAATCCCTCTATCTGCCAACTGCCATTGGTGCCCAGATAATACAGACCAACTATTAACATACAGGTAAACAGCAACTCTGCTTTGGTCTTTTTTTTATTTAGAAATATAGTTTCCCATAGAATTGAAAAAAGAGGATAAGCTTGAATAGCAATAGAGGCATTAACAGTTCCAGCCTTTTCCATCGATAGTACATACAAAAATGTTGAAATACCAAATAGTGAACCAGTTGCAAGTATGATTGAAATAGTTTTCTTTTTTAGACCTTTAGGCAGTGTGGTTTCAAGAATTCCACGATTTGATAATTTATATTCAATAAGAAAAATCGGTGAGGCAAAGGCCAGTTGCCAAAAAGACAAATACAGCGCAAAGTTCAATGCGCTTATTTCCATGGGTCTACTATTTGAAATTACTGGCAGTATTCCAAGCAGAACCAATGAAATAAATGATAACAGTATCCCCATTTTAATATTGTTTTGAGTCATTGCTTTTGTTTTAAAACATAACGATGGAGTTCAGGGGCCGCCGACCATAGGGAGGGAACAAGGGTTCTACTAAATTTGGTTGAGGGCGATACAGTTTTAAAGTTGTCACAAATTTTAAAAAAGCCGCCGCTTGCGGTCCGCTGCAACGACTTGTTACATTTCAAATCTTAAGGAATGAGTTTGCGCCTTATACCAACAAGTCCAATAATACCTGATCCAATTAAAAGAATGGTTCCAGGAACGGGGACAGGGCTACCAGTTACTCGGAATGCAGCTGGTTTGACGTATGATAAAGTTGCAACATCCCAATAAAATCCATTATAAAGAGCACGAGGGCCAATTTGTTCTATCGCGTTGCCATGCCAATGTATTGATGATCCTCTTTCAGAGGCAGATAAAACTATCCAATACCTTTCTCCTGATTCTAATAACGGGTTTGATATAGAATTAACAAGAAGCGGTGAGACTTGTTGACTGAACGCCCAATTTTGCATTTGGTTGCTAAGGTGAAATGATTCAATAATAGAGCCTGGTTCAAAGTTATTATCAGTCATTAACCAAAGGTCTATTTCATTTGTGCCGGCATAAAGGCTGACAGAAACTTCAAGAGTATCAAAAGTAAAATCATTACCGAAAGGGACAAAAGTCATACCCATATCCCAGTCTGAGACAAAGGTATCCCCATTTATCATGTAGTCTTTAACTATACCATAACCAGTTGTTGTAGAATGTGTATCAGATTCCCCATAGTTACTAAAAATGATTGCAGCATTTACGTTGCTACTGATGAGAAACATTATAAGTACGATAAATACAATGGGTAAGAGCTTTTTCATTTTTTTCTCCTTAATAGTTAATTTGTTTATGTAAGATTATTCAAAGTATAAACTATGGATCATCTGAATAATGTTACAAGCTGAGACCTTTGAATAATTCCTG
>JAWSVH010000290.1:0-2060 GCA_033852015.1 Desulfobacula sp. | reverse complement strand
TTGGAACAATCAAAAATCATGCTTCATAAACACATGATAGAAAAACTTTTAGTGGTGGATGGCTCTGGTAAACTGAAAGGGTTTATCACTATAAAAGATATAGAGAAAATTAAAAAATATCCAAATGCCTGCAAAGATTCCTATGGAAGATTACGAGCCGGAGCTGCGATTGGTGTCGGGTCTGACATGATGCAGCGTGTAGAGGCGCTTTTAAAAGCCAGTGCCGATGCTCTGGTGATTGATACTTCCCATGGGCATTCAAAAAATGTAATTGATGCAATTATAAAAATTAAAGCAAGTTTTCCAGATTGTCAGCTTATTGCAGGTAATGTGGCCACTGAATCAGGGGCTAAAGCCTTAATAGACGCAGGTATTGACGCTGTTAAAATTGGTATTGGTCCAGGTTCAATTTGCACCACTCGCATCGTCGCAGGCGTTGGTGTACCACAGTTGACAGCGATTCAAAACTGTAAAGCAATCTCAAGAAAAACGGGTGTGCCTATTATTGCAGATGGCGGGATTAAATTTTCCGGTGACATTGCAAAAGCCATTGGCGCTGGGGCAGACTGTGTTATGCTGGGAAGTCTTCTTGCCGGTACCCGGGAAAGTCCGGGTGAAATTGTCATTTACCAGGGCCGATCGTATAAAGCATATAGAGGAATGGGCTCTGTAGAAGCGATGAGGCAAGGCAGTTCTGATCGATACTACCAAAAAGATACCGGAGAAGATGAAGAACTGGTTCCAGAAGGCATTGTTGGAAGAATTCCCTATAGAGGAACTGTCAAAGAAAATATCGTTCAAATGATCGGTGGACTTAAAGCCGGTATGGGGTATTTGGGTGCTGAATCAATTGGAGAACTTCAAGAAAAATCAAGATTTATAAAAATCAGTTCAGCTGGGCTTAAAGAAAGTCATGTGCATGATGTTGTTATCACCAAAGAGGCACCAAACTACAGAGTTGAGAGCAGCTAACCGCTGATGACCCAATTATCTTCTCCATTTTATCACCTCCATCTGCATACGGAATATTCTCTGTTGGATGGTGCTATTCGGCTTGATTCCTTATTTAAGCGCTGTAAAGAATACGGTATGGATGCCGTATCCATGACTGATCATGGTACGATGTTCGGGGTTGCAGCCTTTCATGAGAAAGCCCAAAAAGCATCAATTAAGCCAGTTGTTGGATGTGAAGTTTATGTGGCCCCCAGGACGTTGAATGACCGAACTCAACAGGATAATAAAGGGTTAAGTCATCTAGTCTTGCTTGCCAAAGATCGAGTTGGGTATGCAAATTTATGCAAACTTGTATCCATTGCACAGTTGCAGGGGTTTTATTATAAGCCCAGGATTGATAAAGAACTATTAGCTGAACATTCCGAGGGTTTGATTGGTCTGTCTGCCTGCCTTAAAGGGGATATTCCAAAGGCAATTTTACAAAATGATGAAAAAGGGCTTGATGTCGCGGCTCAATATTATTTAAACACCTTTGGTGAAGATAACTTTTTTCTGGAAATCCAGGAAAATGGCATGGCCATACAGCAAAAGGTTAATCAGGGAATTGCTGATCTTTCCCAGAGAATGTCTATTCCCATGGTGGCGACCAATGATTGTCATTATCTTTCAAAAGGCGATGACAAGGCCCACGAAATTTTACTCTGTATACAGACCGGTGATACACTTACCAATCAGAATCGATTTAAATTTGATTCTGACCAATTGTATTTTAAATCTGCTGATGAGATGATTCAGACCTTTGGCGATTATCCAGGCGCCATTGAGAATACAAAGCAGATCATTTCAAGATGTAATGTTGATTTTGATGATAAAACCTATCATTTTCCAAGATATGCTCAAACCCAAGAAGAGTCAGAAGATGACATCTTTAGACAAAAAGCCATGGAAGGGTTTGAAGAAAAATTAAAGATCATCAAAGCACATAATCCAGAGATTGAAGAACAAGTATATAGAGACCGTATTGAGTATGAGATCGGCATTATTCTTAATATGGGATTTCCTGGGTATTTTCTGATTGTTGCTGATTTTATTGAGTATTCAAAAAA
>JAWSVH010000096.1:0-3479 GCA_033852015.1 Desulfobacula sp. | reverse complement strand
TTTTATTATATTCTTCTGCTTTTTTTATACTGCTGTGCAGTTTAATCCGGAAGATGTCGCGGAGAATATGAAAAAGAACGGTGGGTATATTCCGGGTATCCGTCCGGGTAAAAAAACCAGTGAATATATTGATCGGGTTTTAACCAGGATAACACTTGGTGGTGCGCTTTATGTTTCTGCGGTATGTGTATTGCCAACATTTTTGATGAGTAAATTCAGCATACCGTTTTATTTTGGTGGCACAGCCCTGCTTATTGTGGTAGGGGTTGCCATTGACACTATTTCCCAGATAGAGTCCCACTTGATAACAGGAAATTATGACGGATTTATGGGACGATCCGGAACCAAGAGAATTAAAAGCAGATCCTGATTTGGTTTTTTTAATTACATTCTAAGGAGAATACTAAGACTATGGCAAAAGAAGAACCCATCAAAGTTGACGGGAAAGTACTTGAAACGCTACCCAATGCCATGTTCAGGGTTGAACTTGAAAATAAGCATGTACTGCTTGCTCATATTTCAGGCAAGATGAGAATGCATTTTATTAAAATTTTACCAGGTGACAGGGTGACCGTTGAAATTTCACCCTATGATTTGAGCCGTGGTAGAATCACGTATAGATTTAAATAAATTAAGATTTTGAAAAGTTATAAATTTAGCTTAGGAGTAAATGGATGAAAGTTCGAGCATCTGTAAAAAAAATCTGTAGAGATTGTAAAGTAATAAAAAGACGTGGTGTTCTAAGAGTCATTTGTATTAACAAGCGCCATAAACAGAGGCAGGGATAGGGGGAAGAAATTTGGCACGTATCGCAGGGGTAGACTTACCCAGAAATAAGCATGCATGGATAGCTTTAACCTATATCTTTGGAATAGGCGCAAGCAGATCAAGACTGATACTTGAGAAAACAGGAATTAATCCTACTACAAAAGCAATGGATCTGACCGAAGAACAGGCCAATGATATCAGAAAAGTCATTGATGCCGATTATAAGGTTGAAGGTGAACTGAGAAGTGAAACTTCCATGAATATTAAACGACTCATGGATCTTGGTTGCTATAGAGGTTTGCGCCATAGAAAAGGCTTGCCTTGCCGTGGTCAAAGAACCAGCACCAACGCCAGAACAAGAAAGGGTCCAAAAAGGACTGCGGTTAAAAAGAAAAAGTAGGATAATCTAAAAAGGTATTAATAATTATGGCAAAGAAGTCAAAAAAAGTGGTGTCCAAAAAAAGAGTAAGAAAGAATATCTCCACTGGTATTGTTCACATTCAATCTACTTTTAATAATACTATCGTCACTATTGCCGATGAGAATGGAAATACCATATCATGGTCCAGCGCAGGAGCCCAAGGGTTTAAAGGGTCTCGTAAGAGTACACCTTTTGCCGCTAAACTGGTTGCAGAAGATGCTGGAGCAAAAGCAATGGAACACGGCATGAAAACTATTGGTGTATATGTAAAAGGCCCTGGACCCGGAAGAGAATCTGCTTTAAGGGCATTGCATGCTCTTGGATTCACCATATCCATGATCAAAGACGTTACACCGGTCCCACATAATGGATGTCGTCCGCCTAAAAGAAGAAGAGTATAAGTTTTACTGGTTGATAAAGGAGATTAACATTGTCACGTTATATAGGTTCAGTTTGCCGACAATGCAGACGCGAAAATATGAAGCTTTTCCTGAAAGGCGATCGTTGCTTTTCAGATAAATGCAGTTATGATAGAAGAGGCTATCCACCCGGACAGCACGGACAAAGAAGAACTAAATTATCCGACTACGGGATCCAACTTAGAGAAAAGCAAAAAGTCAGACGACTTTATGGCCTTTCTGAAAAACAGTTTAGACTTTCTTTTAAAAAAGCAGACAGAAAAAAGGGGATCACAGGTATCAACCTGTTGAGCCTTCTGGAAACTCGTCTGGACAATACTGTTTTTAGAATGGGATTTGTTAATTCCAGAAATCAGGGGCGTCATTTTGTCAGACATAATCACTTTCTGGTTAATGGGAAAAAAGTTAATATCCCATCTTACCAGGTTAAAAAGGGTGATAAAATCGAGCTTCGGGAAAAAAGCAAAAAAATTCAAGCCATTACAGATTCATTGGATGCTATTGTTAGACGCGGTATCCCCCAGTGGTTAGAAATTGATAAAGATAAATTCCAAGGCGAAGTAATGGGGATTCCGGTTCGAGAGGATATCACACTGCCGATTCAGGAACAATTGATTGTAGAGCTTTATTCCAAATAGGCAAACTATATTATAGTTTGTTCAATTATTTATTCAGGAGATATAAATGTCATCTGAACAACTTGCATATGTGAACTGGCGAGAAATGATCAAGCCGGAGAAGCTTGATGTTACGACAACTTCAACATATGGTAAATTTGTATGCGAACCCTTGGAAAGAGGGTATGGTATTACCATAGGAAATTCTCTGCGCCGTATTATTCTTTCATCTATATATGGGGCAGCCATTGTCTCTGTAAAATTTGATGATGCTCTTCATGAATATAGTGTCATATCGGATGTTAGAGAAGATGTTTCTGAGTTGATTTTAAATCTTAAGGAACTCAAGCTTGGTGTAGAAGATGTTGAAAATAAAATATTAACACTGAGTGCAACAGGAGAATGTGAGGTTACAGGAGCAGACATTGTCAGTCCGGATGGCAAGGTCGAAGTACTAAATCCTGAACAGCATATAGCAACACTTTCCAAAAACGGACAATTGAATCTGTCCATGGACGTTAAAATTGGAAAAGGTTATGCACTTTCTTCAGCCAATAAAGATGAAGAAGCGCCAATCGGAACCATTCCTATCGATAGTGTGTTTTCACCTATCAAACGGGTTAAATATACCGTTGGAACATCCAGGATCGGACATAAAACAGACTATGACAAACTGACTCTTGAGGTGTGGACGGATGGATCTGTGACACCAGATAACTCAGTTGCCTATGCCGCCAAAATTCTTAAAGAACAAATGAATCCGTTTATTAATTTTGATGAGGAGATGGAGCCGGATCAAGTCGACGACGCTAAAGATGAAACCGATAAGAATTTTAATGCAAATATATATAGGTCTGTGGATGAGCTGGAATTATCGGTTAGAAGTTCTAACTGTTTAAAAAATGCCAGGATTAATACCATTTACCAATTAGTACAAAAAACAGACAGCGAAATGCTTAAAACCAAAAACTTCGGCAGAAAATCCTTAAATGAGATTAAGGAAGTATTGACTTCCATGGAGTTGTCTCTTGGCATGGACCTCGAGGGCTTTGAACCGCCGGAAGAAGAGAATAATCAGGAAGGAGAATAATTTTCCATGAAACATAGAAAATCAGTATTAAAATTGAACAGGACTTCTAGCCATAGAAAGGCGATGTTCAGAAACATGGTAACTTCTCTGTTCAAACATGATAAAATTAAAACCACTGAAGCAAAAGCAAAAGGCCTTCGGTCAATTGCAGATAAGATGGTCAC
>JAWSVH010000289.1:0-5779 GCA_033852015.1 Desulfobacula sp. | reverse complement strand
ATGTTATTCAAAATCAATTTGCTCAGGATCGTTTTTTAAAATAGATCTATCCAGTTAAGTCTTTATCCTCAAAATATGTACCTATATCATTGATTATTAAACTATCTACGAAAGCGTGGAGGGGTTTTATGTCTAAAAAAGTTATTATGGGTTGTATCACCATCCTCATTATCATTGCGATAGGTTTTGGTCTCTGGACAAATACGAAAAATACAGATGAGCCAATAACAATTCAACAAATATCGATCGCAATAATACCATTGTCTTTTACCGGATATACTGTTTGTATCGCAAAGCAAAAAGGATTTTTTAAGGATTTTGGATTAAATGTACAATTGAAAAAGTCGTACTCCAATGGAAAAGAAACTTTATCTGCTATAAGAAAGAGAGAAACCGATTTCGCAGTATCTTCAGAAACCCCTTTTATTCGTGCCGTTATGAAAGGAGATAAAATTTATGCATTGGCTTCAATGATTACTGCTCAAAAACATCTAGGCATTGTGGCAAGAAAAGATAGAGGCATTAATTCCCCCAAGGATTTAGAAAATAAAAAGATTGGTGTAACAATGGGTTCCAATGGGGAATATTTTTTAGATTTGGTTCTTACTTTAAATCGTATTAACAAATCCTCAATTCAAACGGTGAATGTTAGGCCCGGTCAAATGGTACAAGCTTTGGTTGATGGCAAGGTAGATGCCATTACAACCTGGAATCCTCAAAAAATTCAGGCCATCAATAAATTGAAAAACCAAGCAGTGGTATTTACAACCGAAGGAATATATTCTCCCTACTTTATTATTTCTGCGCAAAAAGAATATATTCATTCTAACCCCCAAATAATTAAACGTGTTATGCAATCTTTGTATAAATCTGCTCAATATATTTCAGAAAACTTAGCAGAATCAAAACAGATGGTTTCACAGTTTTTAAAAATTGAAGATGATATTTTGGAAGAGATGAGTGCAACGTATAGTTTTAACTTAGCACTGGAACCATCGTTACTTTTAACTTTGGAGGACCAAACAAAGTGGGCAAATAAAATCAATAAAAATAAGCTTGTTAAGCTGCCCAATTATCTGGAATATATTTATACGGATGCTTTGAAAAAAGTTGCACCCGAAAATGTTACCATTATTAAGTGAATAAAAAATATGAATAGAAAATTGAAGTTGCCCGTATGGGCTCTAATTGGCCTTATTATAATGGGTTTTCCCATACTTTATTTAATATACAATTCTAATTTAGAACCTGAAATAGTAACAATTGGAGTATCCAACTCTTTAACCTCCGTATTATTAACCATTGCAGATGAAAAAGAGTTCTTTAAAAAAGAAGGGCTTAATGTTTCTTTGAAATGGTACAAATCTGCCGGTGATGCATTTGATGATATGCTAGTTGGAAATATTCATATGGCTGGTGTGTCTGAAACGCCCATTATGTATAAAACTTTTTCTCGTAATGATTTTAAAATCTTTGCAAGCATTTGTACAAATAGTAATGATCCTAAAATCATAATGATGTCCAACAATGGCCCACCCAACCTCAGCGATTTAATTGGAAAAAAAATAGGCACAACAAAAAAAGGCCAGTCTGCACATTTTTTTCTGTCTCTTTTTTTATTAAAAAATAATATTGGGGAAGATAGGGTAACAATTATCCATGATTCACCGTCTGTGATTATTAACCATCTTGCAAAAGGGGATATTCATGCCGCCTCTTTGTTTGAACCTTACGCCGATTTTGCTAAGAGACAGATTAAAAAGAAAGCGTTTGTTTTCCAAGAACCCGGTCTATACTCAAAAACATTCAACTTAGTAGCTAAAGCTAAATATCTTAATGCCCATCATGAAACCAGTCAGAAATTTTTAAAGGCATTAATTGTCGCTGAATCTTTTGTCATCAATTACCCTGAGCAGTTTTTAGAGATTATAAGCAGAAGACATAAGGTTGAAAAAATAAGTATCAAAAAATATCTTTCAAATTCAAGTATGGAGGTTTCTTTACATGGTTCTCTTCTCCAAACTTTAAGGGACGAAGCAAAATGGGCGATAACTACGAAATTAACAGATAAAAAAAAAGCCCCTGATTTTTCGAATATTTTTTTCCCTGATTCATTGAAGGCAATAAGATCTGAATGTGTGACACTTAACAAATAAGGGACTCTTTTTATATGAGGATTAAGACGAAATTTCGTTTAAATCTGCTGCTTGTTCTGGCTATGGTCATGTTAATTGGAATGGTTCAGTCTTATACGAATATTCGTATAAAAATGCTTTTAGAAAAACGTCATTTGATTCATGATATTGCAAAAAATGCAGTGAGCTTGAATGTTATTACATTTGATTATCTTTTGGATCATTCTGAGCGGGCACAAAAGCAATGGTACATTAGTCATCAATCATTAAATAGAGTTTTAGAGCGTTTTAAAACAAATAACAAATATGAACAGATGTTGTTAATAAAAATCAAAAGAAACAATAATAATCTTAAAATAATATTTCCCATGTTGATGGTACTGCCTCAAGATCACACTGTTGACAGCAAAGATGTCAAACAGCATAGAGAATTGTATAATAGGCTCATCAGTCAGGTAATGGTTAAAATACAAGATATTGTTTTTACATCCGAGCAATTGGATGAAATGAGCGAAAAAGAGTCGTTTAATATCCAGAGGAGTAATACTCTTATTGTATTTGGTATGTTATTTTTTATTTGTTTGTTGATTGTTTTAAATTCTACCTTAACTGGAAGAAGTATTTTAAAACCAATACATCAATTTCGCTTAGGTACTCAAATTATTGGGAAAGGAGATTTGAAGCATAAAATTAATATTCACAGTAAAGATGAAATTGGCGAATTATCAAATGCCTTTGATGAGATGACACAACAACTTAATAAAACTAAGGTATCCCGTGATAATTTGGAAAATGAAATATTTGAGAGAAAAGCTACGGAAGAAAAGAATAAAGAGTTGGCCGCTCAACTTTTACAGATGCAAAAGCTTGAAACCATCGGCACTCTTGCAGGTGGTATTGCCCATGATTTTAATAATATCTTATACCCTATTATAGGATTTACAGAACTTTCCATGATGGAAACACCTGAAAATCATCCCATAAAAGATAATCTTGAAAATATTTTAAAGGGTGCTTTAAGAGCCCGGGACTTGGTCAAACAAATCTTGGCATTCAGCAGCCAAAAAGATACAGAACAAAAACCAATATTACTAAAACCTGTGATTCAGGAGGCACTTAAGTTAATACGATCTACTATTTCTTCCAATATAGAAATTATTCAAGATCTTTATGATGATTCTGACTATGTTTTAGCAAATCCAACTGAAATACATGAAATTGTCATGAACCTTTGTACAAATGCCTATCATGCCATGGAAGAAAGAGGAGGTACAATTGAAATTTCCTTAAACAGGTCTGAATCTATCCCGGACTTAAAGTTATCAAACGAAGAGTATTGTTGTTTGAAAATCAGTGATACGGGGAGTGGGATTTCTCCTCAGATAATGAGCAATATTTTTGATCCGTATTTTACAACCAAAGAGTTGGGAAAAGGATCAGGGTTAGGGTTGTCTATTATTCATGGTATTATTAAAAAATGTTCGGGTGGCATCTTTGTTAAAAGTGAGCCTGAAAAAGGTGCTATTTTTAGTGTATATCTTCCAATTACCTCAGAAATCAATGTAATAGATGAAAAAATAAAACAGTTGCCTAATCCAATTGGCAAAGAAAGCATATTATTTGTTGATGATGAAGAAGCAATTGTTAAACTATGCCTTCGCCTTCTTGAATCTCATAGTTATCAGGTAACAGGGAAAACAAGCAGCATTGAAGCATTGGCATTATTTAAAGACGCGCCTGATTCTTTTGATCTGGTCATAACAGATATGGCAATGCCCAAAATGGTGGGAATTGAGTTTGCGAAAGAATTAATTGAGATACGTCCTGATATCCCTATTATTATTTGCACAGGGTTTTCTGATAAATTAAATGCTAATATAGCAAGAAAGATTGGTATAAAAGATTATATTAAGAAGCCAATTTTGACTACTGAATTGACTTTGAAAGTTCGAACAGTCCTTGATCTGGCCCAAAAACAAAGCCACTCACATCGCTCAGATTGATAAAGCGCTGGGATTCGAAATTCTCCAGGCGTGCTGCTTAAATGTTTGACTATATGGGACAGTCATATGAGTAAGACACTATGAATCTTAATACCTCAATTTACTCAAGTTCTATCTTGACTATTATTTATGATTTTCCTACATTTAAACTTCAAATACATACTTATAAAAATTTCCAAAGGCATCCATGGTAACTCCCCCTACAATGACTTTTGACATGATGATTGTATTCGCCTTTCTAATCTTTGTTACCCTATTGTTTGTTTTCGAAGTGGTCAGGGTAGATATGGTGGGTCTTTTAATGATGGTACTTTTGCCATTATCCGGTGTCATTTCAGCCTCTGAAGCTATCAGTGGCCTGAGCTCAAATGCCGTCGTTTCCATCATTGCTGTGATCATCATCGGTGATGGTCTGGATAAGACCGGAGTCATGAATATATTCGCCCGTCAAATCATCCGGTATGCTGGAAAAAGTCAAACCCGTATCATGACCCTGATTTCAGCCACCGTTGCCTTCATCTCAAGTTTTATGCAAAATATTGGTGCCGCAGCCCTGTTTTTACCTGCCACCAACCGCATCTGCCGCCAATTGAATGTTCCGGTTTCCCGGATTCTCATCCCTATGGGTTTTTGTGCAGTCATCGGCGGCTGTATCACCTTGGTCGGTTCAAGTCCGCTCATTCTTTTAAATGACCTAATGGCCTCTTGGTGGTCTAACAATCCGACCATTGTAGAACAGACTCCATTTGAAGCCTTTGGCCTTTTCAGCGTCACTCCTATTGGTATTGCCCTTGTTGTCACTGCATTGATTTATTTTGTTACACTGGGCAAATATGTCCTGCCAAATATCAGCGTTAAAGATGATGATTTTTGTCTGCTGGATCACGAACTTGAATGCACCTATGGCAAGGAAATTCATGATGCATACGAGTTAAATGTCCCGGACAGCTTTATCACCAAAAGATTAGACGAGCTGGAAATAAGGCCCAAATTTCACTCAACTGTTATCTGCATTTATAAACAAGGACCGGATAAAAATAAACATAGAGTAACAGTGCCTTCACGAGCAGATATTATTGAGCCCGGTGATGTGATAGGCGTTATCAGCAATAAAGAACATGTTCTGCACTTAGCTGAGCACATGGGGTGGGAACTATGCAAAGAACTCAATCTGATGAGCGAAATTCTTTCCCCGGATAATACCAGTATGACAGAAGCAATTGTCACACCCAGGTCTGAGCTTGTAGGCAAAACTCTGCATCAGGTGTATTTCAGGAAAAGGTATCAGGTTAACCCGGTTGCACTTTTCAAGAAAAACAGTGTTCTTCTTGAAAATATTTCAGAAACCAAAATTGATCCGGGAGACGCCTTTCTCCTATTTGGTGAATTAGAAAAATTCCACCTGCTTCAGCAAAAGAAGGACTTAGCGTTTACAGAACATCTTGAAGGTGAAGTCATACACCCTGAAAAAGCAGGTTTTGCTGTGGCCTGCCTGGCATTATCCCTTTTTTTAGCCCTGGGTCTAAATGTCCAACTATCCATATCTTTGCTTGCAGGAGCTGTTGGTATGATTTTAACCCGGGTATTAAGTCTTGATGAAGCCTATCGCAGCGTAGACTGGATGACTGTATTTTTACTGGC
>JAWSVH010000288.1:0-1605 GCA_033852015.1 Desulfobacula sp. | reverse complement strand
GTAAAATCGGACGACCCGCTAAACACGGTCGAATTCTCCGGTCTTTGGGGTTGAGAAAAATGCATCACACAGTGGAACATAATTCAGATCCGGTGATTCTCGGACAAGTTAAAAAAGTTTCCCACCTTGTGAAAGTCGAGGAGGTGTAATATGCAGCTTCATGATTTAGCACCCGCTAAGGGCTCAAGAAAAAATAGAAAAAAAGTGGGCCGTGGTCCAGGATCTGGCATGGGTAAAACATCTACCAGAGGACATAAAGGTCTTAAAGCCCGATCTGGCGGTAGTGTCAGACCCGGCTTTGAGGGTGGCCAGATGCCGATTTACAGGCGACTTCCCAAACGTGGTTTTCACAATATATTCAAGACAAATAATGCTGTATTGAATGTTAAAGATCTTGACCGATTTGACGATGGTGCAACGATTGACATTGCAGCCCTACGTGGGTTCGGTTTAGTTAAAGGACGTCGCGACGGTGCAAAAATTCTTGGTTTGGGTGAAACCACTAAGAAATTTACTGTTAAGAATATTCTTGTTTCTAAAGCTGCCAGAGAAAAAATAGAATCTGCTGGCGGTTCGGTGGAAGCATAAAGATTAGAAATTGAAAAAATTTAAGACGTGAATTAAGGACAATAAATGATCGAGAACAGCTATCAAAATTTATTTAAGCTCCCTGAACTTAAAAGAAAGATTTTCATCACACTTGCACTGCTGTTTGTATACCGTATTGGTATACATGTTCCGACTCCTGGTGTTGACGGAGCTGCATTAGCTTCTCTTTTTGCAGCAGCTGAAGGGACTCTTTTTGATATGGTTAATATGTTCTCCGGGGGTGCAATGGAAAGACTTTCCATCTTTGCCCTGGGTATCATGCCTTATATTAGTGCATCCATTATTTTAGAGTTGATGACAGTGGTTGTCCCTCATCTTGAGCAGCTCAAAAAAGAAGGTGATGCCGGTCGTAAAAAGAAAACTCAGTATACACGATATGGCACGGTTGTTCTAAGTGTCATTCAGGGATTCGGCATCAGTGTGGGGTTAGAGACCATGACCGCAGCCGGTGGCGCACCGATTGTTCCTGAACCCGGGTGGCATTTTAGGCTGGTAACAATTATTACCTTAACAGCGGGTACTGCATTTATCATGTGGTTGGGAGAGCAGATTACTGAAAGAGGAATTGGAAATGGAATTTCCCTGATCATTTTTGCAGGTATTGTTGCAAACATGCCCTCTGCCGGATTGAATACTTTCCGATTGATGTCCACGGGTGAAATGAATCTTTTTATACTTATTATACTCGTTGTTTTTATGGTGGGTGTTGTTGCCGCCATTATCTTTATGGAACAGGCCCAGCGAAGAATACCCGTGCATTATGCTAAAAGGGTTGTGGGTAGAAAAATGTATGGTGGACAGACATCACATTTGCCATTAAAAATTAATACGGCCGGTGTTATTCCACCAATTTTTGCATCATCAATTATCATGTTCCCCCAGACGATAGCTCAGTTTGCAGAGTTTCCGATCATGCAAACCATAGCTTCCATGTTCTCACCAGGAACCATTTGGTATTATCTTCTCTATGTTGCTTTTATTATATTCTTCTGCTTT
>JAWSVH010000095.1:0-5624 GCA_033852015.1 Desulfobacula sp. | reverse complement strand
GATTTTGTTACGTCAAGTACATACTAATCATGAATTTTGCTCAACCTGAAACAGGAGGCCATTGCCAGTAGTGGCACTCAAATTTCTATATAATCGTTATCCTGAGAATTCTTCGATGATAAGGTTTTTAATGTATTAAAATGATACCGTATTATTCTTTAAAGAGATGGAAAATATGCAATTGGAAGGTTTTACATTTGATGAATATAAAACGGTTGACGGGGATCATGGCCGGATTGAGACGCGTAAGTATTTTATGACTTCTGATAGGGGATGGCACACCAAGATCGTTTTTGACCTTGGTGTGCCAGACAAAGATCGTTCTATACCATTTCCGGCATATTTGTCATCTGTTTATAAAAATCCAGGACATTGTTTTTTTGGTCTGATTCCATAATGGCCATAGCAGCTCGCGGGTGTTGGTTTAGTACACCGGAGACCATATAGGGAATAAAATATCCCCAGTCAATTTTTTCTCTCCAGGGGAGAATCTGATTTTCAACAGCACTGATGAGCGGCTGAACATCATATTTGGGGTTTTTTAAGAAGGAAAGTAATAATTCTGCCGGGCAATTACCTGCTCCACGGCCAATGCCATACAGGCTGGCATCCAGATAATCAATACCGTTTATGATCGCTGAAATAGTATTGGCAAAGGCAAGCTGTTGGTTGTTATGGGTATGGATACCAATGGTTTTACCCGGGAGTCGTTCCATGTATTTTTTTGATAAAGCATCAATATCTTCGGAGTAGAATGCGCCAAAACTGTCTACCAGATAAATGATGGGCACCCGGCTTTTGTTGAGGTCTTCAAGTGCTTCATTCAGATCTCTTGGGCCAACGGTTGAAACTGCCATAAGATTAATGGTTGTTTCATAACCTTTGTCGATACAGTGATGAGCGAGATCAACGGCTTTATCTACCTGGTGTACATAGCAAGCGACCCGTATCATGTCTAAAGCACTGTCGCAGCATTGAGGGATATCATCATAGTCTATTCTGCCAATGTCAGCCATGGCAGAAAGTTTGATCTTTTTTTCCTGGTCTCCGATAATCTTTTGGAGATCTTTTTCCGCACAAAATTTCCATGGCCCAAACTCTTCACGGCTAAAGGATTTTTCTGAACTTAGATAACCAATTTCCATATAATCAACACCGGCTTCTGTATTTGCCTGGTATACTTCTCGAACAAAGTCATTGTCAAATTGCCATTTGTTCATAAGACCGCCGTCTCTAACCGTACAGTCAACTACTTTTATTCCTGGTCTGAACATGTTTGTTTCTCCTGTATTCTTTTTCAATCAATGGTTCATATATTTTAAAATACCCAAATCAATCATATAGACATGAAATAGTATTTGGTATTTTGGTTCTTTATGTACATGCACGGATAAAACGACTTACATTTTGCGACAGGTCATCTATATTCTGCTCCATAATAGCCGTTTTGCCAAAAAGAGAGGAACTTACGCCTACTGCCTTTGCCCCGGCATTAAAATACGCTTTTAAATTTTCTATTGTTACACCACCGACTGCGACAAAATCAATTTGATCAAAGGGGCCTGACAGGTCTTTTATATATTGCGGGCCTAATGACCTGCACGGAAATATTTTTATCATGTCAGCACCGGCACTCCAGGCATTGTAAATTTCTGTAGGTGTAAAGGCACCGACAATGATCGGTATATCGTTGGCCTTGGCAAATTCGATCACAGACATGTCTATATTGGGGGTTACAAAAAACATGGCACCTGCATCGGCAGCATTTTGTGCCTCATTTATATTGCAGACTGTTCCTGCACCTAAAAGCTTTCCTGAAGGGACTGATGAGCGGGCGCTATAAATGATTTGGGATGCATTTTTGGTATTCATTGTTACCTCAATGGCTTGAAGACCGGCATCAAAAGAAGAGTGCATGACTTCGCTAAAAAACGAAGTTTCAATACCTCTTAAAATGCCTATGACTGGTACATCCAGTTTCATTTTTCCACTCTCTGGTTAAAAAATCTCATAGTAAATAGAATTTTAGTGAAAATTCTAAAAAAGATTTAAATACCTTACATTGAAGACAAATTCAACCCTCTGTTTCAATTGGGTATTTTGTTTTCTGAATTCTTATCGAATTTTCCATTTCTGATAAATGATGTTACTTGTTGGCAAACCTTTTTATCATTCATGATTAACGTGTGTGATTTGTGAACTACTAAAAAATCTTTCATGCCTTCTAATTTTGCACTTTCAATAGAGACTTTTCCGTCATCTTTTCCGGGAATGATTAAAGATAAAAAAGGGTTTAAAGTTTTGTCTCCTGTGATGATTCCCGTTTCATAATAGGGTAAGCCTAAACGGTTTAAAATGCTGTCATCTCCCGTTCCTAATTGATCTCCGGCAGGCCCGTTCAGCCACCTGAACAATTTTAGATTTTTTAATTTATCTACCACCTCGCTTCCATTGTTTGGCGGGCTAATCATGACCACTCGTCCCAGATTTGGCAGGGTATAATTTTCAAGATAGTATCGCACGAGAATACCTCCCATGGAATGGGTTACAAAGTGGATTTTATGGCTGTTAAATTGGGAACATCTTTCAATGCCGGTGGGAATGGTTTCAACAGAAAGAGTCTCGATTTTTTTTTCCCGTGAAGGATATGGCAAGTTTACAACGCAAAACCCCTCTTTTTTGAGGTGCTTTTCTAATGTGGATAAAGAATTTTCTGTTCGGGCAAGGCCGTGCAGCAGTATAACGCAGTCGCTGGGCTTGTCAGTGCTCTGTTCGGCTATGCAAAGATCGAAAATAAGGATTAAAACAATTGCCATGGTCCAAATCGAAAATGACTTCATTTTTTTGCCCTGAAAAGTTTGGTCTGATAATACATGGTGTTTTTATAGCATTGTCGGTAAATTTGGACAATGATAAAGGGGTAAGTTTAAGCGATCCTTTCTGTTTAGAATACCATTAACCATGCGGATGGTTAAGATATTACAGAAAAGTAATAAGTACACGGGTGTAGAGGTGTTACACGCCTTATGTTAGGCACTATCCATCATTGCCAGGTCTATTATTGTAGTCAAAAAATTAAATTCTTATTCTGGAAAGACATAAATTACAGGCGTCACCTTTAAATGTAGCCTTTTTAGAGATTGTTAACCGCGTTATGATCGATGTGAATCGGTTTTGCCGCCAGATAGCTTTCAAAAATGTAACTTTAGCCTCTATTTTTATACAAAAGTGTAACTTAAAATGCTCTTTGTTTTCTTTGCTTAATCAATATAGATCATGATTATAGGCGGTTATGTGGTTGTTTTACAACGGTATGAATTATGCAAGTTAACCCTTTTTTTGCTTAAAGAAAATTATATTTATTTTAGGAGATGATGTTATGAAGAAGTTTCGCATGCTGATGGTTTTATTCGGTGTGATGATGATTTGGATTTCTTGCTCTGGAGTTGCTTTCGGTGTTGAGCTTGAATCGGTTGTTGATGTCCAGAAATATAACAGAGCCATTCATATTATGGCTATGTTGGTAGCGGGCTTTGGCTTTTTGATGGTTTTTGTTCGAAAATATGGTCGCTCTGCCGTGACAGCCACATACCTTTTGGTAAGTATTTCAATCCCATTGTATTTTTTAATAGACAGTCTTGGGATTTTTAGTGGGTCGACGGGATCAGAAATTGACCAGTTGATTTTTGCAGAATTTGCTGCGGCAAGCCTTTTGATTTGTGCGGGAGCTCCGCTTGGAAGACTCAAAATGGGGCAGTATATTCTTTTGGGGATCATTTTTATTCCCTGTTATGCCTTTAATGAATGGATTGTGCTGGGAAATGGATTTGGGCTGATTGAGGCTGGGAAATTTGTTGATACGGGTGGCTCGATTGTTATTCATGCATTTGGTGCAATTTTTGGATTGGGTGTAATCATGACGATGACCACAAAAAAAGAGTTTGGTCTTCCAGTTGATTCTGATGAGACCAGTGACAAGTTCTCGCTTTTGGGTAGCATGGTTCTCTGGTTATTCTGGCCGAGTTTCTGTGCAGCGATGGTGAAGCCTGAGCTTGTACCCCATACTGCAATTAATGTGATTATGGCACTTTGTGGTGCGACGCTGGCAACATTCTTTGCGACCAAAGCACTTCGTGGCGGGAAAATATCTGCTGCTGATATTGCGAATGCTGCGCTTGCAGGTGGTGTTGCCATCGGCTCTACCTGTGATATTGCTACTTTTTCATCTGCACTTGTTATTGGGGTGATAGCAGGTGCTTTGTCAACTTTTGGATTTGCTGTCTTACAGCCGAAGATTGAATCTCTTCTTAAAGGCATTGATACCTGTGGTGTTATGAATTTGCATGGGATGCCAGGTATTATAGGAGGGCTTGCTGCTCTGTTTATTGTGGATGGGATTGACAGCAGAATACAACTAACAGGAATTGGAATCACCATTTTTGTGGCGGTGATAGCAGGCTATATTGCTGGGAAAGTGATTGGGATACTTGGCCGAAGGTCATTGCCATATGACGATGCGGAAGAGTTCGACTTGTAACGGTTTCTATTTTTGAGTGGTGTTCCATAACTTGCAAAAATGTATTTTAACGTTGTCGATAATTACATTTTTGCAAGTTAAACTTCTATCTGTATTCAACACTATGAGTAAGATTACTATATATTACAGAGGTATGGCTAAAAGCTATCGGGTTGGCACAAGTGTTGCTTTAAGTACAAGACAATAACAAGAAAATACAATATAATAAATATTAACTTCCCGAACGGGAAACCCAAATTATTAGGAGAATATAGACAATGAGTGGAAGATCAGAACTTTTAAAAACGGTCAATAGTAATAAGGCGCCACAAACAACATTGGCGTATAAAGAGAAAAATTCTATTGATGTATTTGGAAAAAATGTCTTCAGCATGTCAGTAATGAAAAAAAGACTGCCTAAAGAAATCTATAAATCTTTAAGTAAAACAGTTGAAAATTTTTCTACACTTGACGCCGCAGTTGCAAGTGTTGTTGCAAATTCTATGAAAGATTGGGCAATCGAAAAGGGTGCGACTCACTATGCCCATGTATTTTTTCCACTTACGGGTGCCACTGCCGAAAAACATGATAGTTTTCTTGAACCGGATATATCTGGAAATGCCATTGCAGAATTTGCCGGAACTACTTTGATCCAGGGAGAACCTGATGCCTCAAGTTTTCCAAATGGGGGTCTTCGACAGACGTTTGAAGCTAGAGGGTACACTGCATGGGATGTAACAAGCCCTGCATATATAATGGAAAGCCCCAATGGTGCGACGCTTTGTATTCCAACCGCTTTTGTATCTTGGAAAGGAGAGGCGCTTGATAAAAAGACTCCGATTTTAAGATCAATGCAGGCGTTAAATACACAGGCACAAAGAATTCTGAACCTTTTTGGAGATGATTCTGGAAAAATAGTTTCTGCAACATGTGGTGCAGAGCAGGAATATTTTCTAATTGATAAAGCTTTTTACTCTGCACGTCAAGATATCATGGCTACAGGCAGAACACTTTTTGGAGCTCCATCTGCTAAAGGGCAACAATTTGATGACCATTATTTTGGTGCAATTACAGATCGGGTGCTTGCGTTTATGTTTGATGTGGAACG
>JAWSVH010000094.1:0-19762 GCA_033852015.1 Desulfobacula sp. | reverse complement strand
GGTTGAGAGTCTGTTCTCTTTCGTCGTGTCCGCCACCTAAACCTGCACCTCTTTGTCGGCCGACAGCATCTATTTCATCAATGAAGATAATACACGGGGCATTTTTTTTGCCCTGGGCAAACAGGTCTCTGACCCGTGAGGCCCCGACACCCACAAACATCTCGACAAAATCGGATCCACTGATGGTAAAGAATGGGACACCGGCTTCTCCGGCAACGGCTCTGGAAAGAAGGGTTTTTCCGGTTCCAGGGTTTCCGACAAGCAGTACACCTTTGGGGATACGTCCTCCCAATCGGGTATATTTTTCTGGGTTTTTTAAAAAATCAACGATTTCTGTTAACTCTTCTTTGGCATCATCAATGCCTTGCACATTGGCAAAGGTGACTTTTTCTCCCTTATCATCCAGCAGTCGCGCGCGGCTTTTGCCAAAAGACATGGCCTTACCACCTCCGGCTCCGCCCTGCATCTGTCGCATAAAGAAAATCCAGACACCAATGAGAACAATCATGGGCAGCCAGGAAACAATAATGGACATAAACATAGAGGATTCGGCCGGGGGTTTGGCGATGATTGCAACCTCTTTAGAACGTAAAAAACTGATGAGTTCGCCATCATTGGGTGCAAAACTTTTAAACCGGGTGCCGGTATTATCGGAAAGATACAACTCCTGGCCCTGAATGGTTACGGATTGAACACTGCCGTCTTCGACCATTGCCAGAAAATCTGAATATCCAAGATCTTTTTGTCCCACTTGCTGCTGATTAAAAACATTGTAGAGCATCACCATCATTAGAATAATGACCAGCCACAGGGAAATATTTTTATAAAATTGATTCAAGGCTTTTCCTTTCCTTATTTTTTATGAATGCCATCATTAATCCGCTATTAGTCAAACCGTAACCTTTTGAAGGGGTTCTGTCTTATAGTGGATAATCGTTTTTGTCCTTTAAAAACTTAATAATATATAAACATGAAATTTGAATATACAAGAAAAAGTTTTAGGGTTCAAGCTCCTGTTTTTTGGAGTTTAGTTCATTTTGTGCGGTCCGCTTTAATTGTTTTTTTAATTTTCCAATATCTCTCAACGGAACGTCTTCTTTTTGAATAGTAATGGTATCAAAGGTTTTGTAAATTCGTATCTGCCCTGGTAGATCAATGCTCTTGCCGGAGTCATTGTTAAAACAAAAATCAATTGCGGTGCTGATATGCAGATGGGAAATACTCTTTAAATTGGTTTTTATTTGTTCAATTGCCATTCTGAATATCCGGTTTAATCGTGCGGAGTCAAGCGCCGTCATTCGGGGTTTTGATAGAACCAGGCTTTTAGGGCTTTGTTTTATAAGGCATTGGTCCAGTTGTTCTTTGGTCTGCTTTTGCCAGACCGTTTCTTCCTGCCGCAGGATATGGCTTAAACGATCCAGGGCATCAACGATTTCCGGGTTGTATTCAGACGCAAGATGGGGAATGAGTTCATGTCGTATTTTATTTCTTAAATATTGGGTGTCTGTATTGGAAGCATCTTCCATAAACAGTTGATTTTTTGTTTTTAAAAATTGATGAATCTGGTGTTTGGACATCTGGATTAATGGTCGAATAAATGTCTTGCCTCTTACCGGTGGAATACCGGAAAGTCCTTTTGGACCGCTGCCCCTTAACAGGTTCATTAATACCAGTTCGGCATTATCATCTTTATGGTGACCGGTGGCAATTTTTGTATATCCACTTGTTTGTGCGGTCTTTTCAAAAAAGAGGTACCTGATTTTTCGACCGGCAGCTTCAGTGGAAAGTTTGTGGGTTTTTGCATAGGCATTTACATCGATTCTCTCACAATAAAATGGCAGGCTCAGTTCTCTGGCAAAGTCTTTGACAAAATTTTCATCTCGTTGGGAAGCATTTTCTCTAAGTTGATGGTTCACATGGGCAATGCCGATGGTGAGGTTGTATTCTTCTTTTAATGTCATTAAGGCCAGCACAAGGGCCATTGAATCCGGGCCACCCGATACCGCGGCTAATATGGAATCTCCATCAGTCAGCATATCAAATTCGCCAATCGTTTTTTTAATGGTCTGGATGAAGTTTTTTGATATGTTTTCTTTTTTTGTCATTATTTAAAGATCCTTGATTAAAGAATGTATGGATCAGCAGGCGAATAGAGTTTTATTATTATATTCGAAATCAGGTTTGATCAACCCGGATGCCTTTGACTTATCAAAAAAAGTAATGATGGCTTTTTCTCCTTTTTCTCCAAGGTCCTTTGAGAAATCGTTGACATAAAGTTCAATATGTTGGCGGACAACATCTTTATCCAATTCCTGGGAATGGGTCTGGATGTAATCACGGGCCATTTGGGGGTGTAAAAAAGCGTGTTCAATGCTTTGCAGAATCAGCGTTTGGATTTCACAGGCGGTTGCTGGATCAATATCTCGTTTTACAGCAATACAACCTAAAGGGATAGGCAGGGATGTTGTTTCTTCCCACCACTGGCCAAGATCTGCCTGAAGTTTTAGTCCTAAAGATTGATAAACAAACCGGCCTTCATGAATGATGACACCAAAGTCTGCTTTTTTTTCTATTATAGCCGGCATTACTTTTTCAAAGGGCATCGCTATAATTTGAGTTTCCATGCCGGGAAAAAGATCATCCATGTAAAATTTGAATAAATGGTAAGCGGTTGTTCCCATCCCGGGTACAGCAATAACGGGTTTTTTGGTGTCTGAGAGGGATCTGCCCGGGCTTGATATGATCAATGGCCCACAGCCCATCCCCAATGCAGAACCGGTTCTTAACAGCGCATATTTATTTATTAATTTGCCAAAAGAGGCAAAAGAGAGCTTGGTGATGTCATAGATATCTTTTGCAGCATTTTGATTTAACGTTTCTACATCTTCTAAGGAAATATCGAAATTAAGGCCTTTAAGATCGATTAACTTCCGGGCAATGGCTTTGAAAATAAAGGTGTCATTGGGACAACTGGAGTATGCAAGGGTATAACTTTTATTGGGTTCCATAGCTGTTTCATATCAAAATATATACCCTAAAAGCAATTTGATTTACTCACGATCTCATCTTTTTAATAATTTCGTATTTTTCTCTTGATAAATGTCCTTTTTCAGTCCTATTGATGGTTAATTTTATTTGAATCATTTTTATTATGAAGGACAGAGCCTATGCGAACCCATAAAATTTGTTATATTGCCATTTTATTTGTAACATTAATAGTGATCAGTTGTGTGCCTCGTTCCGAAGTAAAGCCAATCAAAGCCTTGGCAGAGCAAATGGATTATTCTCGTTTTTCACCACCACAAAAAGTTGTGGTGCAAGGGTTGCCTTTATGGCATGGGGGAACACGAATGAGTATTGAGGAACCCTTTGTCTCAAGGGATGGCCGTTTTTTGTTTTTCAACTCCAATGAACATGAAAATAAAAAAGATCTTCATTACGCTGAATTTATAAATAAAAACTGGATTTATAAGGGGGAAACAGGACCCAATATAAATACAGTAAAGGAAGCGGAAGCGAATCCATCTATGGATTTAAACTTTAATTATTACTATATTGATTCAAAAATTAATGGGGAGATTCGAACCGGAAAATTTAATCCCCGTACCGGTCAAATTTCAAAGATTTCAGCAGTCAAAGGCGTGCCTAAAAGAAAGTTCATGTTCTTTAAAAAAGAGCTTGAAGGCAATATGGGTGTGGAAATTACCACGGATAATCAAACGGCTTATTTTTCCCGGGCTACTTGGAAGATTGCACGTAGGAAAGTTCAAAGAATTCTTGCATCAGATCTTCTTTTAACCCAAAAAGTGGGAGATAAGTTTGTTTATAATGAGAAAAAGGCAAGAAGAATATTGTCAAACATAAACACATCAGATCTTGAATATGCGGCCTCGATTTCAAATGATGAGCTCACCTTATACTTTACAAGATTATCGGCAGCAGATCTGGCCTCTGGTAATATTCGTTCTAAAATTATGTATGCAACAAGAAAATCTAAATTAGAACCGTTTGGAATGCCCAAAGTTATTGCATCAATTGGAACAAAAGACTTTGTTGAAGGGCCTTCAATCACCGGGGACGGTAAAGAGTTATATTATCATAAACAAGAAGGTAAAAAATTCAGGCTTTTTAAAGTGGGTATAAAATATTAAACCAGAAGGAATGATAAACTTTACTTTTAATAGCCTGTGCTTATTTTTTGAAAATGTTGAATGATAAAATCCAACAGGTGTTCAGGAGTGCGGATCGGATATGAAAAATGGAATTGTGGCAGGCGGAGTTGAAGAAAAGATACAAGAAAACAGACATATGGGTTTGGAATCAAATTCCATGGAGTTGGACAGGATCATTGTTAAAGGGGCCAAAGAACATAACCTTAAAGATATTGATGTAGACATTCCCAAAAAAAAGATGGTGGTGATTACCGGGGTGTCTGGTTCTGGTAAATCCAGTTTGGCGTTTGATACCATTTTTGCAGAGGGTCAGCGCAGGTATGTAGAATCTCTTTCGTCCTATGCCCGCCAGTTTATCGGCCAGATGGAAAAACCAAAATATGATACCATTCGGGGATTGTCTCCCACCATCGCCATTGAGCAAAAAGCGGCCAGTAAAAATCCAAGATCCACCGTGGGAACCATCACGGAAATCTATGATTATTTAAGGGTTTTGTTTGCCCGGGTGGGAACCCAGTATTGTTATAAATGTTCAAAAAAGGTTGGCCGGGGTCATGCCCAGAGCATGGTGACCCAGATCGTATCATTGCCGGAAAAATCGAAGATTCTTATTCTTGCGCCGGTGGTTGAAAACCGTAAAGGTGAACACAGAGAGCAGTTGGAAGAGCTGAAAAGGCAAGGGTTTGCCAGAGTTCGGGTGGACGGGGTTGTCCAGGAGCTTGAAAATGTTCAGACCCTGGCCCGAAATAAAAAACACAACATAGAAGTTGTGGTGGATCGCCTGGTGGTGAAAAAACATTCAGATTTTGAAAAGCGTCTTACCGATTCTGTTGAAACCGCTTTAAAATTGGGCAACGGGCAGATTATTGTTCATATGATGGGAAGAGAAGATCTTAAAATGAGTGAGGCACGTTCCTGCTGCGGAATCGCATACCCGGAACTTGCCCCCCAGATATTTTCTTTCAACTCTCCTTTAGGGATGTGCCAGGAGTGTAACGGGATCGGAACCTTATTGTCCATGGATATAGAGAAGATTATTCCGGACAAAGATTTGAGCATTCGTCAAGGTGCGATTGTCCCTTGGAAGAATTATTTTATTAAAAAACCTCGATATAAAAATGATAATTCATGGGGAATGAGTCAGCTTAAGGCCATGGAGAATCAATGGGGTATCGATTTTGATATTCCATGGAAGAAACTGCCTAAAAAGGACCAAAACCTCTTGCTTTATGGGTCTAAAAGCAAAGAAATGACAGTCAATTGGAATTCAGCCAAAATCCAGGGGGAATTTACCCGAACCCATGAGGGGTTGATTCATACCTTGATGCGACGGTATAAAGCCACCCAGTCTGAAGGTCAGAAAAAATATTATGCTGCATTTATGACATCGGCGATCTGTACGGCCTGTGAAGGCAAACGGCTCAAAGATGAAGTGCTTCATGTCCATATTCGTAAAAAATCCATTATTGATGTAACTGCCTTGACCGTTGGCCAGGCATTTGATTTTGTGAATGCTTTGGATCTATCCGGGAATCAAAAACTGATCGCCGAAGAGCTGCTCAAAGAAATCTCGGATCGTCTGGGATTTCTTGTGAACGTGGGATTGGATTATCTCTCTTTGGATCGAAGCGGCCCAACGTTATCTGGTGGAGAGTCCCAGAGAATCCGTCTGGCTTCCCAGGTGGGATCAGAGCTGACCGGGGTGTTGTATATTCTGGATGAGCCTTCCATTGGTCTTCATCAGAGGGATAATATTAAGCTGTTGCGTACCTTGCATCATTTGCGGGATATCGGCAATACCCTTATTATTGTGGAACATGATCAGGAAACCATGGAAAAATCAGACTGGATTGTGGATATTGGTCCTGGCGCGGGTCACCTGGGTGGTCAGGTCGTTGCGGTGGGAACGCCGGATCAGATCAAAAAGAATCCTTTGTCCATTACCGGTAGGTTTCTAACGGGAAAAGATCAGATTGCTATTCCTCAGAAAAGGAAAACACCTAAAAGTTGCGGTAATAAATGGGTGACCATTGTTAAGGCCAGCGAAAATAACTTAAAGAATATCTCAGTGAAGATTCCTTTGGGGCTTTTGGTGGCGGTGACCGGAGTTTCGGGTGCTGGAAAGTCTTCGTTGATAAACCAGATTCTCTACCCAGCCCTGGCCGTTGAACTAAACAACTCGAAAATGATGGTGGGAAAACATGATAAAATTTTGGGCTTAAATCACCTGAACAAGATTATTAATATTGATCAAAAACCGATTGGAAGGACGCCCCGCAGTAATCCGGCCACGTATACCAAGGTGTTTGATTATATCCGTGATTTTTATGCTATGTTGCCTGAATCAAAGGCCCGGGGATATAAAAAAGGCCGGTATTCGTTTAATGTTAAGGGCGGTCGGTGCGAAGCCTGTAAAGGGGATGGTCACATAAAAGTAGAGATGCATTTCTTAGCAGATGTGTTTGTTCCCTGTGAAGTCTGCAGCGGCAAACGGTTTAACCGATCAACATTGGAAATTACATACAAAGGTCATTCCATTTCAGATGTTCTTGATCTGTCTGTGATGCAGGCAAAAGAGTTGTTTGCCAGACACCCGAAAATTGTTAATATTTTGAATACATTAATGGATGTGGGGCTGTCTTATATAAAACTGGGCCAGGCTGCCACAACACTTTCCGGCGGAGAAGCCCAGCGGATAAAGCTTGCACGGGAACTGGCTAAAAGAGATACTGGAGATACCCTGTATCTTCTGGATGAGCCAACCACCGGGTTGCATTTTCAGGATATAAAATTATTGCTCAAAGTCTTGTCCCGCCTGACCGTTGCCGGGAATACAGTGATTATTATTGAACACAATATGGATGTGATTAAGACGGCAGATTGGGTAATAGATTTGGGCCCTGAAGGGGGCAGCAAGGGTGGGGAAATCATTGCCCAAGGATCACCAGAAGCTGTGGCACAAAATCCCAAAAGTTATACCGGGTATTATTTGAATCAGATTTTAAATCCAACTTCAAGCCTGGGTTTAAATCAGGAGGCCCAGAAAAGTAGGGGATCTGGAAAGGATAAATGATGACATTGTTTCGATGGGTGATTCGCCCATATCTATATCTTCAGCATTATTTTAGAAAGTTGACGGGTACCGGTTCATTTGGAAGTGCCGGCGGTGTGTATATTAAAACGCCGTATCAAAAGACAGGTAATTTTGTAAAAGACGGGTTGTTTGGATATCATGTCAAACAATTTCACGACTCTTCTTGTTCTGTGGCTTCGGTGGTCAGTGTGGTGAATACGCTGTTAAAACGCGATGGTGTATTCGACGGTCCTCCTCTGACCCAGCATGATTTGCTGGAAACCGTCAAGGCGGCGCACTGGAAAGAGCGCATGGGTGATAATGGCTATAAGGGACGGCGGGGATTGCCCCTCCAGACCCTTGGACTTGTGGTCCAGGATAGTTTGGATACCCATAAAATTAAGTATGATTCTCTCCAAATTGTACAGGCATCAAAAGACCGTGTAAAATCCAGACAGATTCGACAAAAGCTTAAAAGCAGGCTTGAACGTTTTGATAAAAAAGGTGATTGTGTTATTATCGCTCACTTTGATCAGGGCAGTTTCCTGCCTGAACTTCATATCCCCCATATTTCTCCTGTGGGCGGGTTTGAAACATCATCCGGCGTTGTAACAGTTTTGGATGTGGATTCCACCCAGGATCATCCGTATCAGGTTTCTTTTGATACTTTTTATAAGGGTTTGTCATATGATTATAATTTCATGTTTCGAAAATATGGATTTGGTGAGGGCGGGTATATTTTTATCCAGCTTTAAATGAAAATATTACACACATCAGATTGGCACATTGGACGTTTGCTTTACGGGCGCAAGCGGTATGATGAATTTGAGGCCTTTTTTGCCTGGCTGGAACAGCTGATTGTCAGCCAGAAGATTGATGCGTTGCTGGTGGCGGGGGATATTTTTGATACGACCCTTCCCAGTAATCGTGCCCAGGAAATTTATTATCGTTTTTTGTGCAACGTGTGTGCTTCTGGTCTTCGCCATGTGGTGATCACGGCAGGCAACCATGATTCCCCTTCCTTTTTATCCGCCCCTAAAGATCTTTTACGGGCCTTGAATGTCCATGTGCTGGGTGCAGCATCTAAAGAACCGAATGATGAAGTGATTGAGCTTAAGGGATCGTCAGGCAAGGTTGAAGCAATCGTTTGTGCCGTGCCCTATCTTAGAGACCGGGATATCCGGACAGTGAAGGCGGGTGAAAGCATTGCGGATAAGGGACTGAACTTGGTTAAGGGTATTGGGTCTCATTATGATGAAGTGTTTAAGATTGCCCAAGAAAAGCAGATAAAACAAAAAAAATATGGCGATATCCCTGTGATTGGGATGGGGCATCTTTTTGCAGCAGGTGGTAAAACCATTGATGGAGACGGGGTAAGAGACCTTTATGTGGGTTCATTGGCTTATGTGGGAAAAGAGATTTTTCCAGATACAGTAGATTATGTTGCCCTGGGTCATCTGCATGTTCCCCAGTCTGTTGGAGGAGCTGAACATATCCGGTATTCAGGATCACCGATTCCCATGGGGTATGGCGAGGCAAATCAGGAGAAAAGTGTTGTTATTCTGGATGTCAAAAAAGGGGATTTAAAATTTGATTTGTATCCTGTTCCCTGTTTCCAGTCGTTAAAAAGAATTAAAGGTGATTTGGAAGATATTCTTCAAGAAATTGAAGATCTTAAACGAAATAACAGTTCTGCCTGGTTGGAGATAGAATATACTGGCAAAAAAATCCCCGGCAATTTAAAAGAGACCATTGAAATATTGGTGGCGGATACCGGTATGGAAATCCGTAGGATTAAAAACAGGCGGGTGCTTGAACGGATGATCAAAAAAAGTCGGGAAGCTAAAACTTTGGAAGATTTGTCTGTGGGAGATGTGTTTAACCAATTGTTGGAGACCCATGAAGTTGAATCGGATCAGCGCGTGGAACTTATCCAGGCGTATCAGGAGATTGTAGCGCTTCTCCATGAAGAAGATACGATGGCAGAATAAAAAAGGCTGATAGTGCGAATTCTTGAACTGAGATTTAAAAATTTAAATTCTTTATACGGACAATGGGCGATCGATTTTACCCGGCCTGAATATGTTCAGGATGGTATCTTTGTGATTACGGGTCCCACAGGAGCGGGTAAATCTACTCTTTTAGATGGCATCTGTCTGGCCCTGTATGGGAGAACCCCACGGTTAAAATCCATAAGCAAATCCAATAATGAAATAATGTCTCGTCAGACCGGTGAATGTTTTGCTGAAGTTACCTTTGAAACTCAATCCGGTCAGTTTCGGGCGTATTGGAGTCAGCACCGGGCCCGCAAAAAGTCAGATGGGAATCTTGTTGAATCAAAACATGAGATATCCGATGTGGCAACGGGTAAAATTCTGTCATCAAAAAAAAGGGATACCGCTGTTAGAGTTGTAGAAGAGACCGGGATGGACTTTGATCGTTTTACTCGTTCCATGTTGTTGGCCCAGGGAGGTTTTGCAGCATTTCTTCAGGCAGCACCGGATGAACGGGCCCCAATCCTGGAACAGATTACAGGTACAAAAATTTATAGTGATATTTCCAAAAAGGTTCATGAACGGTTGAATGAAGAAAAAGGTAAGCAAAAACTGTTTGAGGCTCAGATAGACGGAATCCAGGTGTTAAGTCAGGAAGATGAAATAGTTGTCAGCCAGGATCTTGCTGCAACTCAAAAACAAGAAAAAAAGATTCGTAAACAATATGAGGATTTAAGCGCAGCGATTATTTGGATTTTTAATATGGAGCGGCTTAAAAAAGAGCTTGTTCATCTGGATCAAGCATCCAAAGAGGTCTTGGCTGAACAGACTGCCTTTGAAAAAGATCGGATCAGGCTTAAAAATGGATTGAAAGCTGCCGAACTGGACAGTGAATATGCAACGTTAGCGGCCAAAAGAGGGCAGCAGAAAAGGGAATGTGTCTCTTTGGAATCTCTTGAGTCAATGTTGCCGGATCTGGAGCTTGGATTTGAAATGAAGGAAAAGGATTTAAAATCTGTTCGACAAATTCTGGATCTGGCCAAAGAAGCGCAAAAAAAACAATTGGGTTTGATCAAACAGGTTCGGGTGATGGATCTTGAAATCGTGCAAAAGCAGAAAATCAAAGAAGAACTCCAATCTGAATGTTTAAAGATTGAGACCGGGATATCAAAGGAAACGCATGAACAACTCAAGGCAAAAGACGACCAGGTAAATAGGGTTGAACTGTTTGCAAACGTGGCAACATATTTGTCAGATCATAAGTCAGACGCAGACCTTGCCGTAGCCCTTTCTTCCATACGAGAAAAGATTGGATTTTTGGGTGAAATTTCAAGAACAATAGCCATGCGAAAAGATCAGATGATATCTTCCCAAAAAAGGCTGGAAAAAGAAACAGATCTCCATGAGAAACAGCAGGCCATTTGTGAAACGCTTAGAGAAAAGCAGGACACTGCAATTCAGAAAATTGAGTTGATAACAAAAGAAATGGACCGGGTGTTAAATGGTCGATCTCTTCAGGGATACAGAACTGAATATGATGGACTGTTGCGAGAAATGGCATACCAACGCAAAATTGCCGATCTTGAGAAACATCGTGAGCAATTGACGTCCGGAACGGTATGTCCTTTATGCGGTTCCCTTGATCATCCTTTTGCTGAGGGGCAGACCCCAAAGATTGATATTACCCGGGAAAAAATAGATGCTTTGGCTTTGGTGATTAAACACGTGGAAGAAGTTGAAAAAAAAGTACAAGAAGCCCGGGAAAATGAAAAAGAGGCTGGGCAAAAAAAGGTGAGCGCTGAAAAAAAAGAAGTGGAAAATCAGTATCAAAAGCAACAGTTGGTCGATCAGATTCAAAGAATCCAAAAAGAAATCAAAATCATCGAGCAGCAAAAATCTGAATTGAATCGTGCGGTGATGGCAATTCTTGAACCTTTTGGGGTGCAACAGGTTGTCGATAATGAATTTGAAGTCATCTGCACGTCTCTTGAAGCTCGGGTGGAAATGTTTAAACGGTATCAGGACCAAAAAGCGCAAATAGAAAAAGAATTAAATGAACTTGTTGCCCGTATGAAACAAGGGGATGGGGTGCTGAAGACACTTGGCAATTCACTTGAAGAAAAAAATAAAATTCTTGAAACCCATGAAATACTTTTAAAAAAGCTTAAAGAGACCCGCCAAAAGCAATATGGAGACAAAGACCCGGATTTAGAAGAGGTTCGTCTGGAAACTGCTGTGAATGCCGCACAAAAATCTGAGACGGCTGCTGTAAAGCATAAAGATAAGATTCTTAAGCAGTTGACGATCCAAAAGGCCAGAATGGCAGATTTAAATAGAGCAGTTGCTGCAGGGCAAGTGGAACTTAAGAGATTAGAAAAGATATTTTCCAAAAAGTTAATTCTGTTCAGGTTTAAAGATGAACCTGACTTTGAGTCTTGCAGACTATTAGTTGATGAAAAAAATAAGTTGGCCCAAGCGGCTCAATCCCTGGATGAGAAGCAGCAGGAACTTTTATCCAGAAAAAAAGATAGAAATGCGCAATTGGAGATGGAGATTGCAAGAAAACTGACACATATGCCCCAGGCAGATCTTGAAAAGGAACAGGAGAACACCCAGTTGTTGCTTAAAAACCTGGGGGAAAATATCGGTGCTTTGAAGTTGAAATTATCTGATAATATCAAAGCGAAAAGTCGGGTTGAAGCGCAGATTAAAAACATCATTGCCCAAAAAAAAGAGTGTCTTCGTTGGGAGACATTGCATGCTTTGATTGGTTCTGCCGATGGGAAAAAGTATCGTAACTTTGCCCAGGGAATCACATTTGAGTTGATGGTGTCCCACGCCAATCAACAGCTGGAGAAAATGTCCGATCGGTATCTACTGGTACGGGATGAAAAACAGCCTTTAGAGTTGAACATTGTGGATGACTACCAGGCCGGTGAGATCCGCTCGACTAAAAATCTTTCCGGCGGGGAGAGCTTTATTGTCAGCCTTTCTCTTGCCCTTGGTCTGTCTAACATGGCCAGCGGTAATGTCCGCGTGGACAGTCTGTTTTTAGATGAGGGGTTTGGCACTTTGGATGAAGATGCCTTGGAAACAGCCTTGCAATCACTTTGTGGTTTGCATCAGTCAGGCAAGCTCATAGGGGTCATATCCCATGTTTCTGCACTAAAGGAAAGTATTAATACTCAGATTCAAATTACACCTGTCTCAGGAGGGAAAAGTTTGCTTAATGGTCCGGGTTGTGGACAGATTGACGGATAACTTTTGTTCAATCACTGATCTAACCCATAGTCACTCCTAACCCATGGTCACTAATTTAACACTCGGTCATCGATCTAAAACTTTGCGAATGAGTTTTGAAATCTTCATCATGGAAATGGGTTTCATCGCATAGGCTGAAATGCCGAGATTCATTGCTTTTTCTTCATTTAACTTTGAACTATGGCCTGTGCAAATGATGATGGGGATATCTGGTTTGATTTTTTTCAGTGCCCGGGAAAGTTGCACACCATCCATTTGTGGCATGGTCATGTCGGTGATTACCAGGTCAAATTCATCGGGGTTTGCTTCAAATTCTTTTATTGCATCTATCGGATTGGTTTTCCCTTTAACTTGATACCCTAAATTTTCAAATATTTTTAAGGAGATTTCTACGATAGCAGGTTCATCATCTACAAATAGGATGGATTCTGTTCCTGTTTGCCTTTCTTCTATTTGGGTTGCCATATTCTCCATTTTGCATTGATCAATTTTTGGGAAAAAGATCGTAAAGGAGGTCCCTTCTTCAAATTGGCTTTCAACATGAATTGATCCATTATGATTTTTAACAATTCCATGAACAACGGCCAGCCCCATTCCAGTGCCTTTTCCAAATTCTTTTGTTGTGTAATACGGGTCAAATATTTTTTCATAAACTTCCGGTTTAATACCTATTCCGGAGTCTTTTATCTCTAATTTTGCATATTCTCCCGGGGCTAACTTTTTAAATTTATCTGTTTGCTTTTCTTTTATAGTTAAGCTTGTTAAATGGATTTCCAGAGTTCCCTTTTCATTTGTCATTGCATGGGCGGCATTTGTACATAAATTGAGCATTACCTGATGAATCTGAGTGGCATCTGCGAGGATGAAATTATTTTCTTTACTGATATTTTTAATAATTTGAATGCTAGACGGAATTGAAGATCTGAGTAGTTTTACAGATTCTTTGATCAGTGTACCTAAATTCTGAGGAGTTTGGTTTTGTTCAGATTTTCGACTGAAATTAAGCAGCTGCCTCACCACATCTTTTGCTCGAAGACCCGCTGTTTTTATTTCCAGCAGACTTTCATGGGCTGGACTCCATTTAGGGATATCATCTATGGCCAGTTCAGTATTGCCCAGCATAATACTTAAAATATTATTAAAATCATGGGCGATACCGCCGGCTAAAGTGCCGATGGCTTCCATTTTATGCGATTGCCGAAGCTGTTGTTCAAGCAATTGTTTTTCTTTTTCAGCCCGTTTGCGGTGGGTGACATCAAGCCAGGTAAGCACCACACTTGTTACTTTTTTCTGCTGATTTAGAACTGGAAACATCGTTATTTCAATATTGACAGATTCAGAATCTTTTAAATTCATGCTTGGGATATCTTTCCCAGTCCATTTTCCGGCGAAACTTACTGATTTCCCCTGTTCGTATACTGTTCGGATAAGCGGTATCAGCCCCTGTCGCGTGGCAATAGGGTCTTGAAGGATATTGTATTTATTGACTAGCTGTTCGTCTGTTAGATTTAAAACTTTTTTCAGTGCTAAATTCGTTCGCTGTAAGGTGCCATTAGCATCTGATATCCAGGTGGGGAAGGGGCTTTGATCAATTACACGATTTAAAAATTCCTCTTTTTCTCTTAATTGTTCTTCTATCTGCTCACGTTCAGTGATTTCTAATTGCAGATCTTTATTGGTATTTATTAGCTCCAAAGTCCCGTCACTGACTTCCTGTTCAAGATCCTCTATTAAGGTTTTCATCCGTGCGGCCATGAAATTAAATGTTCTTCCTAAATGACCGAGTTCGTCTAAGCTCTCTTGTTCAGCAACAATATCGAGATGCCCTTCTTCCATTTTCTTTGCAGTATGGGTTAAACGAATAATCCTATGGGTAATATTCATATTTAGCATTACAGCAATGATACCGGCGGCGATTAGTCCAGCCAGCGTAACAATAATCAGTACTATTGAGACAAATTCATGTGTAACTGCAATCGTTTGCTGTGCTTTTTCAACCTCTTTTTTTGCCAGAGTTACTAACTTCTCTGAAATCAAATGAGTTGTTTTTTCTTGTAGGGCAAAGTCTTTGAATTTTGCATTGATTTTCACATCTGTTTCTATAATCTGCTCGGCTGTATTTTCAATCTGGTTCAACAATAAATTTATTTTTCCATTTTGCTGAAGATTTATTAAGGGATTCGTCTTTATTGTTTTGCGTAGTTTAAATGCGATATTAAAGGCAGATTGCATTAAGTGGCGTTCACGATTTAACTTATGTTCATTGATTAGATCTTTTATCTGATGGAATAACTTGGATGCTACCGGAAAATCGGTTAATTCGGTTTTTAATTTTCTGATTCGTTTATCAAGTATATCCTCCAGCCCATTTTCCGGGGCAGCCAGTTTTGTGACAAGTTCAAATGCGATGATGGATGTATCTGCAAATCGTTTAGCAGAAGAAAGGTATAAATTAAGGTCTATTTTGCTTTTGTTTAGGGCATCACTGATGCCAGGTTGACTCATCATCTCACGTAATGCATAACTTGTGGAGACAACAGAGGCTGTTTTTCGTATGGTTGGCTGGGCATAGTTTTCATGTGCTTTGGTAAGGCCAATTTTTGGATAATATAAAAAAAATCCTGCATGAAGATGTCTGGCTTTTTCCATTTCCAGATCCATTTCATAAATGAGTCGGGCTATTTCTGTATTTGACCAGATTAAATCGTCTACTTTCTGGACATAATGCAATGACAAATAACCGGTTAGCGCAACTATTAATATTAATAACACCAATAGGCTGATGCCCACACCATGTTTTATAGTTATGGATAGGTTTCTGAAAAAAACAAAGCGCTGAGTCGGTGTCTTCATTAAAATGATACCTACTTTTTAGGTGAATATATAAATTTTACATTTGTCTTGAGTCCTTCGAGTCCAAGAGAGATATCTTTCAATTGCACTACATTGAACTTTGGCCGGGCACAATCTCCGAATTGGTCACATGATAAAATCCCGGAAATGCCCTTAAAATCTGTTGTGGCATAGAGTCCGTCCCGTAGGGCCTTACGTCCGATATGCAATATCCCTTTATCATCTTTAAACGCTGTTTTTTCAATGGCTTCAAACAATATACTGGCCGCATCATATGCATAGAGAAAATAAAACACGGATGGTGAGGTCTGGTATTTATTCTTATATTTTTTCCCCATTAGATCAACTGCAGGACCTTCGCAGCTGACTGGGCCTACAAAATACATTCCTTTGGCTTTTTCGTCACTATCTTTTAAAAAAGAGTTATTAATAAGTGCGCCGCCGCCCATTAGTTTGATTTTATTGAACTCAAGAATTGTTCGTGCCTGAAATAAGATATGGTTTGCCTCTGGCTGGAATAAAGGAAAAAATAACAGCTGTGCCTTAGCGTTAAGTACTGCTGTTAATACCGGCCTCATTTCTTTATCTTCTTTGTTGATAGACGTATCTAATACCACAATACCGCCTAAAGATGAAAAGGCTTTATTAAATCCGTCTGTTAGTCCTTTGGTATAAATGTCTCCATCATTAATGGTTGCAACTTTGCGGATGCCTAATTCTTTATATGCATAGATGGCTGCAGCTTTGCCTGAGTTTTCTTCATTTTGTGCGGTTCTAAAATACCCTTTTTGCCAGTTCGGTGCATGTTTGCCCGTGATAGAAGTTAAAAAGGCCGCACTATTATTGCCTGAGATCATGGTTAAGCCAGCGTCGGACATTGCTTTTGATACCGTTGCAGCAGCTCCGGAACAGGTGGTGCCAAATATGGCAATATATTTTGGGTCGGCGATAATTTTAAGGGCTGCGTTCACTCCGCCTTCGGCTGTGCAACCGGTATCTTCTATTTGAAAAGTGACGGTGCGGTTCAAGATTTTACCCTGGCGGTCATCTAATGCCAATTCAAACCCTCTGATCTGTTCTTGGCCCAGTGCAGCAACTTTACCGGATAATGCCTGGAGGATGCCAATTTTAATTGGTTCGTCCATTCTTAGGTCCACACACCCGAGAGCGTCTTTACATTTAAACTTGGCGGGCTTTTTTTCACAGCCATTGAAAATCAGTATGGCTTGTAAGATCAAAATAAAAATGAGTAAGACTGCATATTTACGGCGATACATGGCATCTCCCTTATACTGATTTTAATACGACTGAGAACAGAACTGTGTGTCTATATATAATGGGCTGCTGATTTTCTTAACTGATTTTTTTTGAGTCTATAGGATATTGTTACTTTCATCAAATTGTTTTTTTATGAAAGTAACGACAATATGTAGGAATAGGTTTTGATATCATGGTGGCAGGTGTCATCGGTGTAAATACAGAAGAATATAGAAAGGGGCCGTCCTTGTCTGAAACAAAAGAACAGCCCCTTTTTACTTACAAAGAACCGTTTATTTAGAGTCTTTCATATATACCAGCAGCACCCATTCCGCCGCCCATACACATGGAAACTATTCCATATCTGCCGTTCACTTCTTTAAGGTTGGCAAGACAGGTTGCGGTCAGTTTTGCGCCGGTACATCCCAAAGGATGGCCCAGTGCAATCGCACCACCATGGATATTTACTCTGTCCATATACTTGTCAATACCAAGTTCTCTCACGCAATGAATCGCCTGGGAAGCAAAGGCTTCATTGATTTCCCATATATCGATGTCTTCTATGGTCAAACCCGCTTGTTTAAGTGCTTTCGGGATGGCATATTTGGGGCCCACACCCATTTCATCTGATTTACATCCAACAGTGGTGTATGTAACCAGTCTTGCGATGGGTTCAAATCCATATTTGTCACAGGCTTCTTTTGATGCAATGATAGTTGCAGCCGCGCCATCTGTAGTTTGGGATGAGTTACCAGCGGTCACGCTGCCTTTTGCAGCAAAAACGGTGCGAAGTTTTCCTAAGCCTTCGGCTGAGGTTACTCTGATGCCATCATCATGTTCAACAATGAACTGCTCTTTTGCGTATGTTCCGTCAGCCTGTTTAACAAATTTATAGGCTGGTGTGGGAACAATCTCAGTGAAAAGGCCGGCATCTCTTGCTGCCGCTGCTTTTTCCTGGGAGTTTGCAGCAAATTTATCCTGATCTTCACGGGATACATTGTAGCGGTTGGCCACATTTTCTGCGGTAACACCCATTGATATGTAGTTTTCAGGGTTGGTTGCAGAAAATTCTGGATGGGGGCTGGGTTTGTTGCCGCCCATGGGAACGTAGCTCATGGATTCAACACCTGCACCCATGGTCACTTCAGACCATCCTAACATGACTCTACTTGACGCCAGCGCGATGGCTTCAAGACCAGAGGCGCAGAAACGGTTAACCGTTGCACCGGAAACACTTTCCGGAAAACCTGCCATCTGTCCGGCTATCCGGCCCAGGTTGATCCCCTGTTCTGCTTCGGGGAACGAGCATCCCAGCATGATGTCTTCGATGTGTTTGGCTTCCAGGTTTTTGGTTTTATCGACCGCAGCTTTCATGATAAAGGAAATCAACTCTTCTGGGCGAGTGTCCTTGAACAATCCTTTGTTTTGCTTGCAGCCGGGGGTTCTGACTGATTGTACTATATATGCGTCTCTCATGACTTTATTTCTCCTTTAGTTTCTAAGGGGTTTGCCGGTGGTCAGCATGTGGGCAATTCTGGCCTGGGTTTTTTCTTCTTTACAGAAGTCAACAAAGGCATCTCTTTCCAGTTTTAGAATGGTTTCTTCATCTACCATAGCACCCATTTTAACATTTCCACCGCTGATGACGTATGCGATTCGTTTGGCAAGGAAGGCATCATATTCGCTCATGAATCCACCGTTCAGCATGTTGTAAATCTGTGAAGCAACCATGCCCTGACCATTATCTCCCATGACAATGAGTTTTTCTTTGGCCGGGGGGATGTATCCGTCATCCACCATTTTCAGTACTTCTTTTTTGGCTTCACCGATCAGGTTATCCCGGTTGGGAACAATCCGGTCATTCAACCCAAGAAATCCCTTGCCAACAGCCTGTGCAGCAGACATGGAAATTGCGGCCATGGATATGTTCATGAAAACAGGAACAAAGAGTTTGGCCAGATCTGTATCTTTAGCAACTTTTCCTGGGAGCGCTTTGATATATTTTCTCCACAGGTTCAGGCATCCACCGCCACCGGGAAGAAGCCCAACGCCGATTTCGACAAGACCCATAATCAGTTCATTATGGGCAACAATTTTGTCTGCAGATAGACAGACTTCGCATCCACCGCCTAAAGTCATTCCATAGGGTGCAGCAACAATAGGAAAGGAACCATATCGGTTTTTCTGCATAGTTTCATGGGCGCCTGCAAGAAAGGCATCTATTTCAGCAAATTTTTTGTCTTTAATTAGCTTGGCGACAAAGGAGAGGTCTGCACCGGCAGAAAATGCACCCGGCATACCGCCGGCTTCATTTCCGATAACAAGGCCCACGCCGTTTTTATCTACATATTCAGATGCCTGGGCAGTCAAATCAACTATCTCAGCATTGATGGCATTCATCTTGGTATGGAATTCAAAACAGAATACTCCATCTCCAATGTCCACAAGGCTTGCAGATGAATTTTCCATAACGGTTTTATTGTTGCCCTTGGCAGCGGCAATGGAGACCATGGTTTTGCTGACCGGCACTTTTACATAGGTACTGGATGCAAAGTCAAAGTAATATTGTATACCGTCTTCCATTTTGTAGAAAGTGTCGTTGCCGCCATCAAGCATGGCTTTTACATTGGCAGGAACTTCAAAGCCCCCAGCTTCCATTCTGTCAGCTGCTTTTTTTACGCCATATGCATCCCACATTCCAAAGGGACCCATTTCAAAATTATAGCCCCATTTCATGGAGTTATCGATTTCAATGATGGTATCCGCAATTTCAGGAATCCGGTTGGCAGCATACTGGAAACTATTCACTGCCATTTTCCAGGCAAATTTTGCGCCTTTGTCATCACCATCCAAAACGCACTGAATTTTTTCTTTAAGAGTGGCTTTTTTCTTTGCCGCATCGGTGCAGGGGAAGCTTGGGCGTACCAGATCTTCATATTCCATGGTGGCCGGGTTTAAGACTTTGCGGATTTTTTTCCATTCCGGTGTCAGTTCTGTTTTGTAGAAACCAGCCTTGGTTTTGTTACCCAGAAGATTTTTTTCTGCCATCTGTTCGATAAATTTAGGCAACAGGAGTGTTTCACGTTTTTCATCATCCTGGCAAAGCTCATAGGAGTTTTTGCTCACATGGATCATGGTATCCAGCCCTACAA
>JAWSVH010000093.1:0-5773 GCA_033852015.1 Desulfobacula sp. | reverse complement strand
TCATGTTCGAATTCCACTATCGGTGCTTAAAAAATTGCCTTCTAATCTAAGGGATTGGGATTATAAAGTAAAGGCCGTTTTGTTTAAGGATAAAAGTTCCTGGATAGTGGTGGCATTGGTGAGCCCACAGTCAGATCAACCAATATTGGGTGCTGCTGTTGATATCGGAACCACAAGAATTGTGATCTCCTTGATTAATCTTGAAACCCATGAAGAGATGGCACAAATTGGTTTTGATAACCCACAGGCTGCAATCGGTCCAGATGTGCTGACTCGAATTCATCATTCTAACAAGCCCGGCGGACTTGAACAGTTACATGATCTGGTTATTGGTGGGGTAAATCGATATCTTGAACAGATGTGTCAGGAGATTGGATGTCAAAAAGAGGATATATATCTGTTGACCGGAGCGGGAAATACAGCCATGACCCATCTGTTTTTGGGTATACAAGCCTTTGAGATTATAAAAGAACCTTACATTCCCTGTGTGAATATTCCGGATACCATGCTGGCCACACAGTTAAATCTTGATATTAATGAAAATGCGAATGTATTTTTATTTCCCAATATTGGGTCCTATTTTGGCGGGGATCTGATTGCCGGTATTTTGTATGGTAACATTGATCAAAAAGAGGCTCCTTGTCTCATGGTGGATGTGGGCACCAATGCGGAGATTGTTGTGGGCAGTAAAGATTGGCTCATTGCTTGTGCGGGTGCTGCAGGCCCAGCCCTGGAGGGTGGGGTAAGCAAAATGGGAATGACAGCAAAACCCGGAGTCATCGACAGGGTCTGGATTGATTCAGACAACCGAACGCTAAATGTCCACACGATTGATGAAGAACCTCCCATTGGAATTTGCGGATCAGGTATGATTGATCTTGCGGCCAGTCTGTTTTTATCCGGGCGCGTTGATATAAGAGGTAAGTTTTTTGGGCCTGCCTGCGGCGATCAATTGTTTGAAGCTGAGGGGATTAAATATTTTATTCTTGTGGATAAAAATAAATCCGGGACAGGAGAGCATATCACGCTTAGCCAGGTGGATATGAATTCTTTGACCAGTTCCAAGGCTGCAATGTATACAATTTTGGAAGTGATTGTTAAAAATACAGCCGGGCTTGAGTTCGAAGATCTGCAAAAGTTTTATGTGGCCGGAACCTTTGGATCATTTATTAATCCTGTGTCAGCCATTTCCATTGGCATGCTCCCGGATCTTCCGGTTCAGACCTTTGAAGTTCTGGGAAACACATCTTTAGGTGGAGCAAAAATGTTGCTTAAAGATCCGGGTGTTTTTGAAAGAATCATGAAAATCAGGCAGTCCATTACCTATATCGAACTGAACGTGAACCAGGAGTTCATGAATATGTTTTCCGGGGCAAAATTTTATCCCCATACAGACCGATCACGGTTTCCATCTCTGGAAGGAGTGATTTAGAATAGTTTGCCAACCATGCAGGGACGTTCATTGCCCTGGCAATAGATATCAAACCGGGCTTTGTTTTCCGTATCACCTTTCACTGTGATCTGTCTGTTATAATAGCATTGTCCTTTTAGTTCGATATCAAGGGATATGGGGTGGTTTGTCTTTGTGTCTGTTGGCTGGCCTATGATTTGTTCCATGATTTGGCCTAGGGCCTGGCCAAGGATCAGAAAAGGCTGGGCAAAATCCCGCTCAAAACCAAACACTTTTGCATATCTTTTCATATGATGAATGGGATTGCCGTCTCCAGAAATCTTTGCAAATTTATATCCAATGCCTTCGGGCAAAAACCAGGAGGCGATGTCCTGGATTTCGGAGATAGGTTCAAAAATATTTGGTTCGGTATTGGGTGTTATTTCGCCAAATTTACCCTTATAGAAAAAAGTTTCAACTACAGTCCATATTGTTTCATCATTTGACAGAAGGGCTGCTTTTAAATCAAGTTCAAGGCCCTTTTCTACAACTCTAATATCATTTATTTTGCAATGGATATCAAAATTCTCATCCGGGTTAATTGGTTTTAGCTGTCTGATCTGTATCCGTTTGCCTAAAACTTTGTACATTGATAAAGGCGCTTGCTTTAAACTTAGGATTCGCTGGAAATAGACAAATATCAGGGTCATGGGATAGATGGGAGAAATGCTTTGGCTATACTCAATATTACAAATCGTATTAAAACGATCCAGATGCTTACAATCAACATGGAAACCGGAAAAGTGTGTAGAAATTTCAGGTATCGTGTCAACGCCTTCAAAGGTTTTACTTTTGCCCCAAAAAGCAAGTAACGGGGCAGTATAAAAGTCCAAAGAGGATCTCTTTTTATAGTGCAATTCTATGGCGGGAGGCATTTTATTTCCTTGTTGATGAATTAAGCAAACATGAGCAACTTATTTGTGTTCGCTTCTCTTTTTTTAACCCAGGGCCACGTCCAGTATCATCATCACTGTAAAACCAGTCATTGTTGCCATTGTCACCAAATCGATATTTTCATATTTTCTTTGGGATTCCGGGATAAGTTCCTCCACTACGACAAAAATCATCGCACCGGCGGCAAAACAAAGTGCATAGGGTAAAATATTCTGCATTCTTAAAACAAAGAGTGCCCCAATGACCCCTGCAATGGGTTCAACCATCCCTGAGGCTTGTCCCATAAAAAAACTTTTCCCTTTACTCATTCCTTCTCGCCGCAAAGGCATGGAAACCGCAGTACCTTCGGGGAAATTTTGAATTCCAATGCCAATGGCCAGAGCAATAGCACCTCCAATTGTAGCGGAGGGAAGATTGGCGGCCACGGCTCCAAAGGCAACGCCGACCGCAAGACCTTCGGGTATATTATGAAGGGTTATTGCAAGAACAAGCAGTGTACTTCGCTGCCATGAGGTTTTGACGCCTTCGCTTTTGTCAATGCTCAGGCCGGGATGAAGGTGGGGTAAAAATTTATCCGTCAGCCGCATGAAAATTCCACCACCCATAAATCCGATGGCTGCTGTCATCCATGGGATTTGCCCCAATTGTTCAGCCATATCTATGCCGGGAGCCAAAAGAGACCAGAAGCTTGCTGCAATCATGACGCCGGCTGCAAAACCCAGCATTGAATCCATAAGTTTTTGATTGACAGTTTTTGTAAAAAAAACAAGCGCCGCGCCGGCAGCAGTGACACCCCAGGTAAAGAGGGTCGCGATAAATGCCTGCATCACAGGATCAAATTGTAGTATGAAATCTGCCATTTTTACACCTTTGTGTTGGAAAATTCTTTTTTGATAAGCGTATACATCCGTATCAATCTTTTTTGTGTCTGTAAATAAATTTGGGTGAAACTTTAATGTGTTTATGTAACATTTTGATACAAATTATTACAGCGTATTGTATCCTTATCTTTTCATGTTATGATTAATTTGTATAAATAACAGATTCTCACCATAATAAAAAAAGAGGGGTAAACAAAATGAAAAATATCCAAATAAAAAAATATCTTGTTGCTTTGTTATTTACCTTTGTAAGTTTTGCAGTGTTTTCTTCAATGGTGTATGCACATTGCCAGATTCCCTGCGGTATCTATGACGATCATGCTAGAGTGGAACTTATGCTTGAAGACAGTGCCACCATCCTTAAAGCCACAAAACTGATTAATGCGCTTTCTTCAAAAACAGATGCTCAATCACAAAATCAGCGGGTTCGCTGGGTAATGAACAAGGAAAAACACGCACAGAATATAATTTCTACCATCAGTGATTATTTTTTAACCCAGCGGGTAAAGACCAGCCAAAAAGATTATCTTGAGCGATTGGCCAAACATCATGCCGTGATTGTGGCTGCCATGAAAGCCAAACAGAGTGCCGGTAAAAATGAGGCGCTGGCCCTTGAAAAAGCGATCCGGGAAATGGCTGTATACTATCCTGAACACAAGGATTAAGCTTTTCTCGAAAGGGTGTTGTTTATAGGGATTCCTCGCACAGGGATGCAATCATTATTTCTAATTTTTCAACATGATTTTTTTCTTCTTGGATAATGTTGTGTAGTCCTGTGCGAACAGATTCTGATTCAACAAACATTTCAAGAAGTTCATAAAACATGATGGTCTCTTTTTCAAAACCGATAAAGGTTTCTAAAAGTTTGGAAACTGTTGTCAGTTCTTTGAAATTAATCTCATCAAGACCAAGGGTCTTTTCGCCCATCATATTTTGTAAAACCTTAGGGACCATTTCATTGAGGCTTGCCTCATCTTTGCCAAGGCTCAGATTGTTTTTTCTTTCTGAAAACCATTTGCCGTGGATGGCTTCTTCACTGGCCATCCACTCCAACATGGATTTTAATTCCGGATGGGTGGTTTTTTTTACAGAGTCACTGTAAATTGTTTCTCCGTTGTTTTCCATTTTAATCGCAATTTGGAAAAGATCATTCATCGTGAACATGGATATGTTTCCTTCTTTGTTTTTCAGTCCAGTCAACCCGGCTCATCATTCCCCGGATGATATTGATATCTCGAACGGTAAGGTTTGCGGTTCCAAAAATACGCCGGAATGTCCTTAGAATGTGTTTGGGATTTTTTGCATCCAGAAAGTCAATGTCGACAAGGGTTTTTGTCATGTGCGCAAACATCTGCTCAATTTCCTCTCCGTTTGCAAGCGTTTTAGGCGAAGGGCCCACAGGATTTTTCGCAATATCTGATTTTAAGGAGACTTCATACAAAAGAATTGATAATGCATGGCTTAAATTCATGGATGGATACCCATCATGGGTGGGGATGGTTATAAAATGTTGGCATAGATCCAGATCTTTTGTTTCAAGTCCGGTATCTTCAGGCCCCATTACCAGTGCACATTTCACGTCTTCATAATTTTCGTGCATTTTAAAGGCAGCATTCGCTGGAGTATAAAAATTATTTCTGTATTTCCCAAATCGTCTTGTGGTACCAAAGGCAATCTGTATATCCGATAGTGCCTGGCCAAGATCATCAAAAACAGGCGCATTCTCAAGGACGTTGAACGCGGTTAAGGCCATCTTTTTTGCCAAAAGGGATTTATAGTGCCGGGTGGGATCTACCAGTCTAAGCTGGGTAAATCCAAAATTCATCATGGTTCGGCAAACAGATCCTATATTGATAGGTCCCTGGGGTTGTACAAGAATGATGGAAAGGTTTTCAGGTTTCATTTATACCGTCTTTTATTGGCCTTCTTTGGTGTCTAAAATTAGGGTGACTGGTCCGTCGTTAATAAGAGAGACATTCATCATGGCCTGGAATATACCGGTCTGGGTTTTGATGCCTAACTTTTTTGTCTGGTCCACGAAATAAGTATAAAGCGCATCTGCCTGTTCAGGGGGAGCAGCTTTTGTGAATGAAGGTCTTCTGCCTTTTTTACAGTCACCTAAAAGGGTAAACTGGGAAACGACCAAAAGTTCTCCTTTAATTTGTTTTAAAGAGACGTTCATTTTGCCGTGTTCATCTTCAAATATACGCAGATTAATAATCTTTTCTGCCAGATAATCTGCATCTTTTTGGGTATCACCGTCCTGCACCCCTAAAAGAACTAATATACCTTTGCCGATATTTGAGATGGTTTTGTTCTCCACCACTACATTTGAATTCTTTACTCTTTGAACCACGGCCTTCATCGGTTTTTCCTGTTATTATTCGCCTGTTATTTTTGGCCTGTTATTTTTCATTCACGAGAACCGGAATTGGCCACCGGGTTTCAAATCCAAGTATTTTCAACGTCTGGATGGCTTGTGCCACATGCTGACCTGCCTGCTTGATACTGTGTGAATCATCTCCAGGAATGACCATTATCCCCATCT
>JAWSVH010000012.1:0-7529 GCA_033852015.1 Desulfobacula sp. | reverse complement strand
GTAGGACAGATAATATCCATATTCTTTGCTGCCTGCTGAACCTCGTAAAAAGTTGCTCGATGGGAACAACCGGAACATAAATTCGGTGGCCGCACCGGAATAGGCGGGACATCATCCATGGGAAGTTTTTCTGGTGGGGTATACTCAAAACCAAAACAAACCGCTATTTTTTCTCTGACCATGGCTGGATCATACTCGGATAATTTGGAAAAGAGCACTTCAGACTTACCACTGATGGGGATGACAATACCCGCTTCCTGGGCAAAGGCCTTAACAGCTTCTTCCATGAAGGGCTCACCTTCTTCAATGATCAGCACACGTTCACAATCACTTAAAAAATCTTTAATCTGTTTTTCCGGCATGGGGTTTGAAAATCCCAACCGCAGTATTTTTGTTTGCTTTTCAACACCCAAATCCTTGATGGCATCCAGAACATAATGGAAACTGACCCCGTTGACCAAAATACCCATTTTACCGGATCCCTTGATCAGATTAAATTCAGAATTTTCAGAATTTTCTTTTGCAGCAGCCATTTTATCCAACAATTTGGCATGGAGCTGGCGGGAAACTGCCGGGACAGTCACGCAGCGCTGGGGATCTGGAATAAAAAACCCTTTTGTCTTCTGATCAAGCAGAGGACCAAAGCTCACAAACGCGTTGGAATGATTAATCCGTGTGGTCGTCCTTAAAAGAACCGGTTGTTGCAATTTTTCGGATAACTCAAATGCATATTGGGTCATCTGTTTGGCTTCTGCCACAGAAGACGGCTCAAGCATAGGAAGGTTACCAAATTTTGCGTAATAACGATTGTCCTGCTCATTTTGACTGGAAAACATGGCCGGGTCATCCGCAGATAAAATTACCATACCGCCGGTGACTCCAACATAGGCCAGTGTCATTAACGGATCCGCGGCCACATTCAGCCCCACGTGCTTCATCATACAAAAAGTACGAAGCCCCGAATTGGCAGCAGCTGCCGCCACTTCCAGTGCCACTTTCTCATTGGTGCTATATTCAAAATACAAATCTGATTCTTGTGAAATCTGAAAAAGATTCAGCGAAATTTCAGATGAAGGGGTTCCAGGATAGGTCGTGGCAAATGCCACACCAGCCTCAACAGCCCCCCTTGCTATGGCTTCATTGCCCAGGAGCATGACTTCTTCACCGGGGCTGTCCTTGAGTAATTTATGCATTGGTTCTCCTTAAATCAAATATCAATACGCGTCGTTCAGGCATACAACTTTTCAGCATCCTCAAGAGACGCTGCATATCCTTTAAATCCGTTCACATCCTCACACGATCGAATGGCTCCAGAAGCAAAAAAACCCTCTACCATCGTTTTTTCACCATGCCGGATCAGCCCCATAAAAAGTATGGGAACAATACTGACATCCCCTTTTCCCTTTTCAACAGCAAAATCATACGGTTCTTTTGTATTATAGACTGCATACAAGTTTTTTTGAACCGGCATCAATTGGATAATTTCAGGATTGGGATTATAATGGTTATTTTGATTACACATGTTGCTCTCCTTTTATTCTCCAAGCATTTTCAACTCAGACTGACTAAAAGCATATTCTGAATTGCAATGATGACAACAAATCTGAACAGGGAATGGACCATTTTGTATCATGTCGTCTTTTTCCAGCTTTGACAAAGCATTTAAGTATCCCTGCATCCTCTCTTTTGAACATCTGCAAAAAAATTCAACTCTGTTATTGGCTAAAATCTGGGGATCAAGCGCTGCAAACTCTTTTTGAATCACCTGTTCGGGCGTTTGCCCTTTTGAAAACAACTCGCCCAAAGAATCAACGCCCTGGATGATCTTTTCAGCAGCAATGACCGCACCTGCATCTGCCCCGGGCATGGCCTGTAAAAATATGCCTCCGGCGCCTTGCATCTGTTCTTGTTCATCAAAAAAAACACTGAGTTTAAATCCGCTGGGAAGCTGCTCTGAGATCAAAAAATAATTGGCCAGATCCTCGGCAATACTACCATGTTCCAAAGCAATCTGGCCAGAATACGGCGTCGGTGTATTGTCCAAATACTTTGTCATGGTCAAAAAGCCCGCCCCATACAAGGTTGACAAATATTTTATCTTTTCAGGATTTTTAACCTCTATCTTCTTGGCTTTCAGGTATCCCCTGACTTCTCCAAAAACATTGGATTCAACATCCAGGCCTTTAATCGGCCCTGAACACTTTATATTCATACTGATTCGATCACTTTGAGCTTTCAGACCGGAACTTAAAAGAGTTGCTGCAATATACGCCTGGCCGAGTATCAGGGTTTCCAAGGAAGCCAGTTCATGATTTGCCTGCATTTCATTTATCATCCGTGTGGCATGGACAATCGCGCCTTTGATCATACCGTCAGCCAAGACAAACCGATACATTCTGTCTTTTGCTGAAGCCTTAAACTGTTCCTTTACATTCTTATTAAAAATATCTTTTTTTATCATATATAATTTTTTAACCTATGCTATGTTCAAAAACAACGTTAACGTCCCATGTATTATAAATACTAGATTTGCAATGTAAACCAGTGTTTTAGATAATTACCCTCTTTAAAAAATAAATTCTTTAACATTCACCTGCAATCTACTAAATTTTTCTGTCAAAACTTCTATACCCAATAGCTTCAGCAAGGTGTGAATATTCAATATTTGAGCACTCTTCAAGATCAGCAATGGTTCTTGCCACTCGAATAGCAGAGTGACAGGCTCGTGCTGATAACCCTAAAACATCCATGGCCTGTTCAATCATTTTTTCACATGAATCATCCAGCTTACAAAACGTTTTTAAATGACGCGATTGCATTCTTGAATTATTACAAAATCCCGCAGAAACCAAGCGCTCTTCCTGCCTTTTTCTAGCACCCTTCACCCTTTCTTGAATCAAAAATGAACGTTGCCCTTCAGCTTTAGAAGACAAATCCTTATACTCAAGACGCGGAACTTCTATATGAATATCAATCCGATCTAAAAGCGGGCCGGATATTTTTGATCGATACTTTTGAATTTGAGGAGCTGTGCAAGAACACTTTCCCATGGGGTCTGATAAAAAACCACATGGACATGGGTTCATGGCTGCTACCAACATGAATTGGGATGGATAGGTCGCATTCATACCGGCCCTTACAATACTAACCTTTCCATCTTCGAGGGGTTGCCGTAACACCTCAAGTACATTCTTTTTAAATTCTGGCAACTCATCTAAAAAAAGCACCCCATTATGTGCCAACGTAATTTCACCGGGCAACGGTTTTGATCCACCGCCCACAAGTCCTGCATCTGAAATCGTATGGTGTGGAGATCGAAAGGGGCGTAAAAAGGAATGAGAACTTTCATTCTGGATGGTTCCCATAATAGAGTGAATTCGAACAACTTCAATGGCTTCATCAAACGTCAATTCCGGTAAAATGGTCGCCAAACGTTTTGCCAACATACTTTTACCAGAACCCGGAGGTCCCGTCATCAAAACATTATGAAAGCCCGCTGCTGCAATTTCCAGAGCTCTTTTTGCATGTAGTTGTCCTTTAACTTCTGAAAAATCGATGCCACCCATGTCGCTGTTTTCTTCTTTCTGAGAAAAATCCATATGGTACTTTTCAATCCGAGAAAACCCAGCAAAAAAATCCACCACCTGGGACAGACTTTTGACAGGCAGTATATCAATATCTTTTACCATGGCAGCTTCATTGGCATTTTCAAATGGAATAATAATCCCTTTACACCCATAAGCTTTTGCAGCCAGGGCAAAAGGCAATACTGCTTTTATCGGTTTAATCTGCCCGTCGAGGGACAACTCTCCACAAAGAAGATAGGGTTGCACGGCATCTTTTGATAACACTTCACAAGCAACAAGTATGGCTATAGCAATCGGAAGATCAAACCCGGTACCTTCTTTTTTAACGTCTGCAGGAGCCAGATTCACAACCACCCGTTCCATGGGAAACGTATAGCCTGAATTTTTTATAGCGGTCTTCACCCGGTCTTTACTTTCCCGAACAGATATTTCTGGTAACCCGACAATATTAAAAACAGGAAGCCCATATGAAATATCCACTTCTACCTGGACAATAAAACCATCAATCCCTGCCACGGCACATGAATCTATTTTTGCAAGCAACTTAGCTCCTGTTTAATTAAATTTTATCAGCAAATCCCTCAACCGAAAAGTGTAATCAAGAAAAAAACTTCTCATTTACTTTGCTTTGTGTATTAAAATCAGCTATATATAGCAAACAAATTTTAAATTAAAAATTATCAAGATAAACTCAAATATTATGACCAGATTTTATTTACAAAAAACGATTGGACAACGGGTTGCAATTTCAGGAACCGGCGTACACTCTGGGAAAAAAACCCATCTAACCATTCACCCGGCGCCTGAGAACCATGGCATAGTATTTAGGCGAGTAGACCTGCCCGGCACCCAGGATATTCAAGCCCTTTTCAAGCGAGTTGTAGACACATCCCTTGCAACTGTACTTGGAATCAATGGTGCAATTGTATCAACCATTGAACATCTCATGGCCAGTTTTGCAGGTCTGGGAATCGACAATGCCCTTGTCGAAGTGGATGATTATGAAATCCCCATCATGGATGGAAGTGCAAAAATTTTCACTCAACTTTTTGAATGTGCTGACATTGTTGAACAAACCTCCCCAAAGCATGTTTTTATTGTCAAAAAAACGATATCAGTAACCGATAACGACAAGTCCGTCACCGTTCATCCAGAACCCTGTTTTAAAATTACCTGTGACATTGATTTTGATCATCCACTCATTGGAGAACAAAAAATAACTTTTGATCGTGCACAAAATAATTTTGCAAAGGAAATCAGTGGTGCAAGGACCTTTGGCTTTATTCAAGACCACGAACTTTTAAAAAAATTCAACTTAGGTAAAGGCGCAAGTCTTGACAACGCCATCGTTATCGACAAAGATAAGATTTTAAATAAAGAAGGGTTAAGATATCCAGATGAATTTGTCAGGCATAAATTATTAGACAGCCTTGGTGATTTTTCTTTACTTGGAATGCCTATTCAGGGTCACATTGTCACCCACAAATCAGGCCATACCCTTAATCGTTTATTCATAGAAACATTTTTAAGAAACAAAGATGCCTGGGAAACAGGGCCTGCTAAAATGGAATGATTTTTCTTATGCTGACAATGCGAACATTCTTTGTTAGAACAACAGTCGTTTTTTTTACCCTAATAACGATTCTGTTCTGTTTTCTTCCGCTAAATGAGGCTGTGGCCTCAGACCAGACAGCAGTGATTGAAAATATAAAATTAGCCAATACCAGAGATGACCTTCTCTCTTATTTTGATATAAAATATGCTTTTACTGAAAAGATAAACCAGGCGGTTCTTAATGGGGTTCCCACCTCTTTTTCATTTCATGTGGTTCTATACAAAACTGGCGGTTCTTTTTTCGATAAGAAAATTTCCAATATCCAGATCAAATCCTCTTTAAAATACAATCCCTTAAAAAAAGAGTTCTCAATCACCCGGGCCTGGAAAAATGAAAATCCTGTCATTACGCAATCATTTGAAGAAGCAAAGACACTGATGACTGAAGTTGATAATTTAACCATCGTTAAATTAAAAGAGCTGGTCAAAGGTGATAAATATCAGCTCCGGATTAAAGCTGAACTAGATAAAGTCACCCTGCCGCTCTCTTTGCATTATGTTTTCTTTTTTGTTTCGTTCTGGGATTTTGAAACCAACTGGTATTTAATTAATTTCACCTATTAAAAAGCCAATGTCTTATCATGTCTGACTTTCAACACACCAATGGGGCAAAGCATGCCCAAAATGAAAAGTCTCGGAAAAAAAAAGAGCTCATCCTGATTGTCATCATTCTGATCACCGTTGGAATCCTTACATTCCTTGAAACCCGCATTACAGATTTTGGCAATGACCTTCCTTTATCCAGTACCGTTTTGATGTTTATTTTAATCAACACCAATCTGCTTTTGCTGCTAGCGCTGCTTTTACTGGTTTTCAGAAACCTTGCAAAATTATATTATGAAAAAAAGAACAATATATTAGGCTCCAAACTAAAAACCCGACTGGTCGCAGCTTTTATTGTCTTAGCGTTGCTACCCACAACCGTGCTGTTCTTTTTTTCTATTCATTTTATTTCAAGCTCCATTGCTTTTTGGTTTAATGCGCCAGTAGAACAAACCCTGGACAGCTCACTGGCTGTTGGCCAAAAACTGTATGAATACATTGAAGAAAAAAATGAGTTTTTTGCTAAAAGAGCCGCATTTCAAATCGACTCCAGAAAACTTTTAAACAAAGAAAATGAGATCAAACTGACACGATATTCCCAGGTCATTCAAAGGGCATTCAATCGACATGCTGTTGAAGTATATACTCCAGATGCAAAAAGAGTGAGCCTTTCCTTGGCAAATGAACTGGAAAATCTTCATTTTGGGTTATTAACCAGTGATGATTTAACTGATATTCCTCAAGACAAATTCAGCAATACTATTTCACAAAATATTGAACAGGGCGAATTACTACGAACTGTCGCTGTTATCCCCTTTGGATCTGATCCCCAAAAAGCCCAAGCGTTCATAGTTATAACCACCCTGGTATCGTCAGAATTATCAAAGGATCTGCAGACTATTTTAAAAGGCATAGAAGAATATCACCAACTAAAAATGGCCAAAAGGCCAGCAGAGATTTCCTATTTTATCGCCCTGTCAATTGTTGCACTTTTAGTGGTCTTTTGTGCAATCTGGTTTGGGTTCCAACTTGCAAAATCTATTACAATCCCTATCATGAAATTTGCCGAAGGCACCCAACGAGTAGCTGACGGGGATTTGAATTACCAGATTGATTTTCAAACCGACGATGAAATCGGCACACTCATAAAATCCTTTAATTTAATGACCACAGAACTTGCTACAGGCCGAGAACAAATTGCCCTTTCAGGCAAAATGCTTCAGCAACAAAATGCTGAATTGGAAAAAAGCCGCCAGTATATTGAAATTGTATTGAAGAATATTTCAGCAGGGGTTGTTTCCGTTGACAATCAAGGCACCATTACCACCATTAACAAAGCAGCTGAATCCATGCTTGCCATCAATAGTCATGCTGTTTTAAACCGTCATTTCAAAGACGTTTTAAAAAATAATTATTTGCAGATTGCTAAAAAATTTAATGACCAGCTTGATAAAGGTCATCAATCTTTTGAAATGCCTCTTTCCGTAACCATATCCGGCACTCCAAAACATTTCAGTGTAAATTTTAATGCCCTGAAAAATGATATAGACCAGGATATTGGTGCAGTGCTTGTGTTTGATGATGTAACTGAACTTGAAAAAGCACAACGGGTAGCAGCCTGGAGAGAGGTAGCCAGAAGGATTGCCCATGAAGTTAAAAATCCTTTAACGCCAATCAAATTATCAGCCCAACGCTTAAAAAGGAAATACGGCAAACAGATCAATGATGAAATTTTTACAAATTGCACCAATACCATTGTCGAACACGTAGATCTGATCAAAAATC
>JAWSVH010000092.1:0-22985 GCA_033852015.1 Desulfobacula sp. | reverse complement strand
ATTGTTTTGGGAGACATCTTTGCTGGCATCCTTTTTTTTAGTCTTATCAGAAAAGAAAATTTTTATGGAATCTGCTAAAATAACAGAGTCCGTTTGAGTGGCTTTGACATTTCCTATAAATTCCACCATAAAAATTTCTCTTTGTGCAATCATTTTGTCCGAAATGATATGAAGGGGGGCCTTTTTGATTTGGGCCTGGGTTTTGTCCTGTGCTGAATCTGGTGTTTTGTCCGGTTTTATGTTTGGTTTTATGTTCGGGGATTGAGAATGGACAATTTTTACCGGGGATAATAAAAAAAAGCCGATGAGTGATAAAGATAAAAAGAGTAAGAGTAATGATCTATTGAATATCAAAAATTTCACTAAACGTTCCTTTGACATGCCCGGTTAAGATCGTCATGTTTTCATTGAGTCTGGTTATCATTGAATCCGCATCAATCACGGAATCTGCTTTTTCCAGTGTCACGTGAGTATTGGTGTGTATTATATGTTCTTTTTTAGTATAATGCAACTTATCAGTTCTCAGAATAGAAGTTTCATATCTAACGATAACATCACCGGAAAAGGTCATGTCGTGGGTTTTTGTATTCAACTTGCCTTCCTGTGAGGTCAAATTAACTTTTTTATTGTCTTTGGTAAAAAAAGTGATGGAGACATCTTTGAGTAGAGCCTTGTCTTCGGCTTTCATTAGTTTGGCAGAGGCAGCCTCTAAGGCCCACTCTTTTATTCCGTTCTTTGTTGAAATCTGTTTTAATGCATTCAGGTTCAGTACTGAATTGGTATCTACCTTGATATTTTTGAGTTCTATCGGGGTTGTGAGAAGTTTATCAAAATAAAAAAAACCAATGAGAATAACTATAATGAGAATCAGTAATCCGATCAATGGGAGGGTGAGTTTCTTTTTAAAAGCGAGTGTCATGATAGATACTTATTGAGGATGGTGTCCCACATTCCTTTCGCTTTGAGAATGCTTTCACAAATTTCACGAACAGCACCTTTACCGCCTTTTTTAGTGGTGGTGATATCTGAGTGGTTTTTTACGTCCGAACTGGCATCGGCTACACAAAAGCTTATTCCAACTTTTTTCATGACCGGAAGGTCAATTAAATCATCCCCGACATAGGCCATGTTTTCAAGGCCGATTTTTGTCTGAGAAGCGATGGTGGAAAGGGCTTTTGATTTATCTTTAATTCCGTCAAACAATAGGGTGATCCCCATGTTGTTGCAACGATGTTCCAGTGCCTTGGATGTCCGGCCGGTGATAATACCGACTTTTATGCCAGCATCCATTAAAAGCCTTAATCCCAGGCCATCTTTTGAATTAAAACTTTTGATCTGTTCTCCAGAATCAGCATAGGTGATAGTTCCATCAGTTAGAACGCCATCTACGTCCAGCAGCAAAAGTTTGATGTTTGACAGCTTTGTCTTCATAGGTGTTATTTAACCGCCTGTTTAATGGCTAAAAGAGTCGACAATAGATTTTCCATTTCAGTTAATGGCATAGAGTTGGGGCCGTCACAAAGTGCTTTTTCAGGATCTGGATGGGTTTCAATGAACAGGCCGTCAGCCCCTGTAGCAATAGCAGCCTTGGCCAGGGTCGGAGCAAATTGCCTTTCTCCTGCGGAAGAATCCTGTGCACCACCTGGTAATTGTACGCTATGTGTTGCATCAAAAATGACAGGAGAGCCTAAACTTTTAATGATGGGTATTGCTCTGAAATCCACCACGAGATTATTATAACCGAAGGATGATCCTCTTTCTGTGATGCAAATATGGGGATTGCCGGTCTCTTTTGCTTTGTTTAAAATGTTCTTACATTCTTTTGGGGATAGAAACTGCCCTTTTTTTATGTTTACAGGCTTTCCTGTATGGCATGCAGCAAGTATTAAGTCGGTTTGTCGGCACAAAAATGCCGGGATCTGGATGATATCAAGAACTTTAGCAGCTTTTTGGGCATGGTCTGGCAGGTGGATATCCGAGAGGACCTTTACGCCCAGTTCTTTTTTAATGGTCCCAAGAATATCCAATCCAGCATCAAATCCAGGTCCCCTGAAAGCGTCGACAGATGTTCGGTTGGCTTTATCAAAAGAGGCTTTGAAAATAAAAGGGATTTCCAATTGTTTGGTTATCTTTTTTAGGTGTGCAGCAATTTGATATGTTGTGTCATAACTTTCAATGACGCATGGGCCTGCAATGAGGAAAAAAACAGGCTTGGGAGTGGCAGTTAAATTAACAAAAAAATTATCCATAATATATGCCTTTTAAAAAGTGATTTGCCGCCAAATTATATTTTGGGATACCAAAAGTCAAGAATACAAAATTGCTTGATAAGTTGGGCCATAGCTGCTATTTTACTTTCATTTTGTATGAACTTACACTAACATCCTGAAAAGATAGGTAATATTGATGAAAAGAGTTCTTCTGTGGATTCTGATTATAGCCGTTTTAATTCCGTCAGTTTGGGTACTTGTATTTAAATTTGAAGGTGAAAAACCCTTCATTGATATGGAACTGCCGTCTGTATATTTGCAAAAAGACTATGAATTATCTGTTCAGGTGGCAGACAAGAATAATGGCCTTCGCAAAATCATGGTTTCTATTATGCAGCAGGGCAAAGAAAAGATTTTGCTTGAAAAACAATATGAATCATCTACCTTTTTAGGGTTGTTCCCCCAATTAGAGGAAACAACGCAGTCCTTTATTATCCCCGTTGATGCTCAAAGCTATGGCATGACCGATGGTGAAGCGATTATTCGGGTGATGGTATCTGATTTTTCATGGCGAAGGTGGAACCATGGTAATATGTCTTATACAGAAAACAGAGTCATTATAGATTCAAAACCCCCAAATGTCAGCGTATTATCCAATCATCATAATATTGAGCGCGGGGGTAGTGCCTTGGTGGTTTATAAAGTGTTTGAGGATAATATAAAAGGTGGGGTAAAAGTAGGAGATAATTTTTTCCCGGGTCATTCTGGGCTGTTTGATGATCCCCGTGTTCATGCCGCATTTTTTGCTTTGAATCATATGCAGGTTGGTGATACTCCCATCTCTGTTCAGGTTGAAGACCTCGCTGGAAATGTTACTAAAAGGGGGTTTCAGTATTATATAAGGGATAAACGCTTTAAAAAAGATACCTTGAATATTTCCCAGGGTTTTTTGAATAAAAAGATCCCCAATTTTGATATCGGACTTAAAGAGGGCAGCTTTGTATCGGCAAAAAATCCATTGCTTGAAAAATTCTTATATATTAACCAAACGGTTCGTCAAAATAACGTTACAAAGATTCTTAGCACTCCTGTGGTAACGGAAAATAAAAAACACTGGGATGCCAGATTTCTTCGGCTGAGGGGGTCGGCTAAGCGGGCCGGATTTGCAGACCGAAGGGTTTATAAAAATAAGGGTCGAGAAATTGACCGAGCCGTGCATTTAGGGATTGATCTTGCATCAACTGCCAATGCACAAGTGAAAGCTGCCAATACCGGCCGGGTAATCATGGCCGAATTTGTCGGTATTTTTGGAAACACAGTGATGATTGATCATGGCTTTGGTCTGACCAGTCTTTATTCCCATTTGAACCAGATAACCGTTTCAAAGGGTGATATGGTAAAAAAAGGGGATCAAATCGGGTATACGGGCCTGACCGGCCTTGCAGGAGGAGATCATTTGCATTTTTCAATGATTGTCCATAATGTGTTTGTAAATCCAGTTGAATGGTGGGATGATGCGTGGATTAATAATAATATCACATCTAAAATTCAAGCGTTGAACCCATCTGAAACTAAGAGATGAACAAAAGTCCAAATTAAGCATAAAAAGGGTGTCTATGGCAGATTTTAAAGTAAATAAGACAATTGAACAAATTAATAAAAAGATAGCTAGTGGTGATGCTGTTGTTGTTACCGCAGAAGAAATTATTGATATAGCCAATAAAGAAGGCGTGATTGAGGCAGCAAAGAAAGTTGATGTGGTAACTACTGGAACCTTTGCTCCCATGTGTTCTTCGGGTGCATTTATTAATATCGGCCAGTCCAAACCTTCTGTGAGGACGACAAAAACCTGGTTGAATAATGTCCAGGCATATTCTGGCATAGCTGCTGTTGATTGTTATATTGGTGCGACCCAAACGTGTGAAGATGATCCTTTAAATAAACGTCATCCTGGTGAATTTAATTACGGGGGCGCTCATGTGATTCAGGATCTGGTGGCAGGAAAACAGGTCCATGTCAGAGCAGAAAGCTATGGAACAGACTGTTATCCGAATCGAAAAATAGAAAAAATGGTTACACTCAAAGATTTACCCAATGCCATGATGTGTAATCCAAGAAATGCCTATCAAAATTATAATTGCGCCATCAATAAATCAGACAAAATAAAATATACGTATATGGGTACTTTAAAGCCGGGCATGGGCAATGCAAATTATTGTTCTGCGGGCGAATTGAGTCCTTTACTTAATGACCCGTTCCTAAAAACCATTGGTGTGGGAACCCGGATCTTTTTGGGTGGTGCTCAGGGGTATGTAACCTGGACCGGGACCCAGCATAAAAAAGATGTAGAACGAGGGCTGAACGGTGTGCCTTTGGCACCGTCCGGTACGCTTGCCGTTAATGGAGATTTAAAACAGATGTCCCCTGAATGGTTGGTGGGCCAGAGTATTCGGGGATATGGTGTCTCTTTGTCTGTGGGATTGGGAATTCCAATTCCAATTTTAAATGAGGAAATTCTAAAATTCACATCTGTAGCCGATGATCAATTGTTTACCCAGATTATTGATTATGGATATGATTATCAGGAAGGTATTTCCAAATCATATGGTCAGGTGAGCTATGCAGAACTTAAAAGTGGTTCCATCATGGTGAAGGGTAAAAAAGTACCCAGTATACCGTTGTCCAGCATGGTAAAGGCCAGGAAAATTGCAGATATCTTGAAAAAATCTATACAGAGATCAAAGTTTTTTATCGGTCAGCCGCAGCAGATGTTTTATTAGATCCAAAACTAAGGATAGATGATGACAGAAAAGAAGTCTAAGATTAAGACTAAAACTGAGCCTGGAACGGATTTCAAATCCAAACCTAAAAGTTCTTTGCGTGAGAATATAGAGGCTGTCGTTATCGCCATAATTATTGCGATGTTTATCCGGACTTTTATTGTCCAGGCATTTAAAATTCCATCGGGTTCAATGCTTGAAACGCTTCAGATTGGCGATCATATTCTGGTAAATAAATTCATCTATGGGGTTAAGATTCCATTCACAGACGGTAAAACAATTGTCTCTGTAAAAGATCCTAAAAAAGGGGATATTATTGTTTTTAAATATCCTGAAGACCCCTCCAAAGATTTTATTAAGCGGGTGGTTGCAACTGCAGGGGATACTCTGGAAATAAAAAATAAAGAATTGTATATCAATGGTGTACTGGCTAAGAAAGAAGAATACGCCATCTATAGGAATAGAAATATTCTTCCAGCAATTCGATCCCCAAGAGACAACCATCCAAAGATTACTATTCCCGAAAATAAGGTATTTGTTATGGGGGATAATCGAGACAATAGTCTTGACAGCAGATTCTGGGGATATGTTGACTTGAAGGCTGTCAGAGGTAAGGCATTTATTATTTATTGGTCATGGAATAAAGAAAAATTTGGTGTTAGATGGAATAGAATCGGTGATTTAATAAATTAAGGAAGCGTCTATGCTTGAAAAAAAAGATATCCTTGATATCAGCTCTCTGGATCCCGGGGAAATTTCAATGATTCTTGATACCGCCCTGGGTATGAAGGAAATATCAGAACGTCCGGTTAAAAAAGTCCCTACTTTAAGGGGAAAGACCATTGTCCTTTTTTTCCAGGAACCGTCAACTCGCACAAAATTATCTTTTGATACCGCAGCAAAAAGGCTTTCTGCTGATAGCATTTCCATTTCTAAAAGTTCATCAAGTATAGTGAAGGGAGAAACCCTGATTGATACTGCAATGAATTTAGAAGCCATGAAGCCGGATGTTATTGTTTTACGTCATCCGTCATCCGGTGCGCCTCACTTGATTGCTAAGCATTTGAAATCTTCAGTAATTAATGCTGGAGATGGGATCCATGCCCATCCTACTCAGGCATTATTGGATATGATGAGTGTCAGAGAGAAAAAAGGAAAAATAAAAGGGTTGAAGATCTCTATTATTGGGGATATCGCGCATTCAAGGGTTGCCAGATCAGATATTATCGGATTTTCAAAAATGGGTGCCCGGGTAACTATTTGTGCGCCTCAAACCATGATTCCCATGGGGATAGAAAATTTAGGCTGCACCATAGCTCCTAATATTGAATCGTGTATTGAAGATGCAGATGTTGTTATGATGCTCCGAATTCAGAAAGAAAGACAGGGAAATATTCTTTTCCCGACAGAAAGAGAGTATGCAACACTTTTCGGGTTAAATAAGCTTCGGTTGAATCATGCCAAAAAAGATGTGATGGTTATGCATCCGGGTCCCATGAATCGAGGGGTGGAAATCTCAAGTGATGTCGCAGATTCAAATTGTTCTATTATTTTAGAACAGGTTACCAACGGGGTTGCTTTGCGGATGGCACTATTTTATCTGTTGGCAGGGGGGAGCAGACATGCGGATGCGGATTAAAGGGGCACGGGTTTTAGATCCGGGCAATATTAATGAAAAAAAAGATATTATTATAAAAGATGGTTTTATAGAAGAGATCATCGATCCGGGTGCCTCATGTGCCATTGACAATATTGATATTTTAAACGCACAGAACATGGTTGTGGTTCCTGGACTTATTGATATTCATGTCCATTTAAGGGAACCGGGTCATGAGTATAAGGAAACCATCGAAACCGGATTGATGGCTGCTTCAAAAGGCGGTTTTACAGCCGTTTGCTGTATGCCCAATACAAAACCGGTGAACGATAACAGCCAGGTGACCAAATTTATTATTGATCGGGCTAAAGAGATAGGATTATCCAGGGTTTATCCGGCAGGAGCAGTTACTTGCGGATCTATGGGGGATACTCTATCAGAAATATATGAGATGAAACAAGCTGGCGTTGTTGCTGTCACTGACGATGGAAAACCTGTGGAAAATTCTAATCTTATGCGCAGGGCTTTAGAGTATTGTAATGGGCTTGGAGTGCCGGTTTTTGTGCATGCCGAAGATATGGGGCTTGTGGATGGTGGATCCATGAACGAAGGTCCTTTCTCGACATTCTGGGGTATAAAAGGTATTCCCAATGCTGCAGAAAGTATTATGGTGCTTAGAGATATCGCGTTGTCAGAGTTAACCTGTGCCCATGTCCATTTTTGTCATATTTCCACTAAAGAATCGGTCGAAGCCATTCGTCGGGCTAAACAAAGAGGTGTTAATGTTACGTGCGAAACGGCACCGCACTATTTCACGCTTACAGACGAAGATGTGAAAGATTATAATACCAATTATAAAATGAATCCGCCCTTGCGTTCAAAATCAGATCGTAAGGCGATTATTGAAGGGCTTGTAGATGGAACAATTGATCTGATTGCTTCGGATCATGCTCCTCACAGTATGATTGAAAAAGATGTGGAGTTTGACCGGGCAGCGTTCGGTATTGTCGGACTTGAAACTTCTTTGTCATTGTCATTAAAACTGGTTTCAGATGGGCTGTTAACATTAGAAGAACTGATTCAGAAAATGGCAAAGCAGCCGGCAAAAATTATAGGAATCAATAATGATATCAAAAAAGGGAATATAGCGGACTTTACGATTATTGATCTTGAAGATGCATATGAGATAAATTCTAAAACCTTTAAATCCAAAAGTAAAAATACGCCTTTTTCCGGCCGCAAAGTTAAAGGCAGCGCCTTTGCAACCATTGTTGGCGGCAACGTAGTGTATCAAAGGGATGAATTGTCAAAATGAGTAAAAAAAATCATATTCTAGTGGTTGATGATGAAACCAGTATGCGAGAGTTTCTTGATGTTTTATTATCCAACGAAGGATACAAGGTCTCTGAAGCAAAGAACGGCAAAAAAGCGATATCAATGATTCAGAAGAATAATTATGATCTTGTGTTGTCTGATATCCGCTTAGGAGATGTCACCGGTCTTGAGGTACTCAAAGAAGCCAAAAAGAAGCATCCAGACACCATTGTTGTCATGATTTCTGCTTACTCCACAACAGAGATCGCCGTGGAGGCCATGAACGAAGGCGCCTATGATTTTGTTCCCAAACCCTTTGACAATGTTGAACTTAAGCAGACGATCCGGCGGGCTTTGGAGTTAAAAACACTGGAGCAAGAACAGGAGCGCACCTCGCATGAACTCAAAGACAGCATTCATTTTGATCGGATTATAGGTAAAAGCCCGGGCATGATGGCGATCTATAAACGGATTGAGCAGATCGGTCCTACAAAAACAAATGTTCTGGTCACTGGTGAAAGTGGTACGGGAAAAGAATTGATTGCCAGGGCTATCCATGAAAATTCAGATCGAAAAGATCAGCCCTTTGTGGTGGTTAACTGTGGAGGTATCCCGGATACCCTTATTGAAAGTGAATTTTTTGGTCATGTAAAGGGGTCTTTTACTGGGGCCGTCAGCGATAAAAAAGGGTTGTTCGAGGCTGCAAATCGTGGGACCATATTTTTGGATGAAATCGGCGAATTATCTCCTATCCTTCAGGTAAAATTGCTTCGGGCGGTTCAGGAAACCTCTTTTAAACCGGTCGGTGGCACCACAGAAATAGATGTGGATGTAAGGATTATTTCAGCCACCAATAAAAAACTGGAAGAAGAAGTTATTGAAGGAAATTTCAGGGAAGATCTTTTTTTTAGGCTGAATGTTATCCCCATCAAAGTTCCGCCGTTAAGAGACCGAAGAGGGGATGTGGAGATTCTTTCAAAGCATTTTGCAGAAAAATATTCCCAACAGATGGGAAAAGACATTGTTAAACTATCTTCGTATGCCATTGATTTTTTAAACAGATATAGTTTCCCTGGCAATGTACGGGAGCTTGAGAACCTTATCGAACGGTCTGTTGCATTGTCTTCTACCAATATAATTTTGCCTGAAAGTCTGACCATTTCCATGCATAAAAAGAGACGATGGGTTGAAGGAATAAAAGATCAACGGTTTAACCTGGACGATGTGGAGCAGGGAGTGGATCTGGATAAAATTTTGTCCACCATTGAGCATTCCTACCTTGAAAAAGCCATGAAACTGGCTGGTGGTAACAAAAGCAAAGCGGCAGACTACCTGAATCTGAGTTTAAGGTCCATGCGCTACCGTCTTGATAAAACAGAGGTCTCTGATTGATTAAATTTCAATATGTTAACTATATTTCAACACTCAGCTGCTACTATTTCAAACAAATTTTATTCGGATGTTACAATTTTTGTCATTTTTTATTAAAGTTGTTTTGGACAGATGAATTACTGTGTTTTCCTTTATCCTATGAATGACATGGGTCTTTGTAATTAAAAAATAGTTCCGGCTTTAAATAAACAGTCTATTTTGAGATTAATATCTATGGCATGATTTTTGCTTTTTAAAACATTAGAATCGTTAAATTATTTAGCTGTGAAGATTTCTGTATTGATAATGCAACTTAACTGTAAAAATAGAATTTAACTATGGTCAATCAAAAGAGAAAAAAAAACGGATTTACAATCATTGAATTGGTAGTGGTTATTGTTATTGTATCGGTGTTATCTTCAATAATCGTTCCAAATTTTATATCCTGGCGAGCCAGCATGCATGTAAAAGCGGTGGCCACGGATTTATTTTCATGTATTCAGGAAACCAGAATGATTGCCATAAATACAAATTCAGCGATGGCTATTGTTTTTGATACGGCGAACAACCGTTATTATCGTTGCGATGACTCCGGAGTTGATGGGTGGAGCGGTGTTGATGATAATATCGGTGCAGGTGACAACAATATTGTTCAAACTTATTATCTTGCTTCCGACCAGGGCGGTGTCCAATATGGCCATGGTATTATTACCGGCAATAATTCTGTTCGTGGAACAGCCTTTCCGGTCGGCGATATCAGTTATACAAATCATGTTCTGATAATTAACTCTCAAGGAATTGGCACGGGTGGATATGTTTATCTGGAAAATAGAGATGGTGATAAAATTTTTGCTGTCGGTACACTAACAAGTGGCCTGGTAAGAATAGTGAAATGGATTGGAGGAAGCTGGCAATGATTTCTAAAAAAGGCTTTACCCTTATTGAACTTTTGATCACCATGCTTATTTTCAGTATTATTATTGCAGCTGTGTATTCCTCTCATGCGACTCAGCAAAAATCCTATCAGGTTCAAGGACAGGTGGCTGAAATGCAGCAAAATTTCCGTGCGGCGCTATCTCTTATGACTACAGATATCCGTATGGCGGGGTTTGATCCGCTCAGGACTGCCGGAACCGGGATTATGGTTGCACTTCCCGGCCGGTTGCAAGTGACACTTGATGCCAATAGTGATGGCAATTTTGTCGGTGATCCAGGGGAAATGTTTGATTTTGGTTTTGCGGCTGCAATCGATGGTGACGACGATGGGATTCCTGATGTGTTTCCAAATGTCGATTCTTTGGGCAAGCAAACCAATGGTGGGGGATACCAACCGATTGCGGACAATATTCAGGCTATAGAATTTTTGTATTTGGATTCAACCGGCACAGTGACAGCCATTCTTGCACAGATTCGTTCGGTTCAAATCACAATTCTTGCGCGAAGTGCTCGACTAGATCCAACGTTTATAAACAGCATGACTTATACCACACCATCGCTACAGGTGTGGGGACCGTACAATGACAATTTTCGTCGTCGAATGCTGACCACAACAATATGGTGTCGAAATTTATAGGGATATAACTTTTAAAAAATGAAAATTTTAAAAAATTGCCAGGGTTTCACACTGATAGAGGCGCTTATCTCAATGCTGGTTTTAACGGTTGGAATTTTAGCATTGAACATGATGCAGATAACCTCCACTAAGGGAAACACCACGGCAAATAAATTGGCTGTTGCTGGAACTGTTGGGGGTAATGGCTATGAACGTTTGTTGACCATGGCGTATAATGACCCCACTATGGATCCTGCTGGAAATCCCCATGATCAAACTGAACTTGCAGGCTTTCAACTGCCAACCGGAATAACTTCTCTATCCTGGAATGTTACTGAATGGACGAATGTTGATACTCTTGACAATGATGGAGACGGAAATGTTGATGAGCCCGATGAAGTAAATATTAAAAATATTGATTTTAATGTTAATTATTCAAACAAGAGTGCGAAAACCTTAACCATTACTTTTTATAAAAGCGAAATTTACTGATGAAAAAGAGATTTCAGTTTGGAAAAGAGGTTCGAAACGAAGATGGCTTTGCGCTTGTTTCAGTCCTGCTTATTCTGGCCATTTTAACGGTCATTGGTGTTGCCGCAACAAATACTGCAAATTTTGAGCTTAAAATTGTTGGAAATGAACGACAGGCAAATCAGAGATTTTATGCCGCTGACAGTGGCTGGAAACAGTCGGGTCCATTTTTAAATGCCAAGGCTGCTCCGCCGATCATTGTCAATTTAACAATAATCAGCGGTTCTAGTTACGATTGGACAGATGAATATTATCAGATCGTCCGTAACTATGGAGATGGTGCAGATGGCACACTGAATGATACCTTCTCCGCTAATTCCGAAGATGGATCGATCATAAATGTACCCTATTGGTATAAGATGCGCTATGAGGATGATATTCAGGCGACTGAGTTTGGAGCTGGTTATCGTGATTTTCAGTATGAAGTTATCTGCTGGGCAGACGGTGTCACTGAGGTTGAAACAAAAATTAATAAAGTATTCAGGGTTGGATATTAATATCCAAAGCGAAATAATAAAAAGGGGAAAATAATGATGATGAAAAATAAAATACAGCAAATACTACTTTATTCTTTTTTCGCCTTTTCAATTGCATTGATTTTTATACCGGAACAAATCCAAGCTTTCTGTCCGGCCCCTGCAGCAGGGACCTGTCCGATTGATCCCGCCGGTACTTATATCGAGGCTGAGGATTTTACTGGATCATATAATTTGGATGGAAGCCCTAGTTCGGATGATGAGTTTTCAGAGGAGAGCCCATCTGGTGCTAATGGCGGATTTGAATTGTTGGCAGGGGATAATGGGCATGCCTCTACTACTCCGGACAATGAGGTAAAAGAGTATACGGTTTCTTTTGCTGTAACCGGAAATTATGAAATCTGGATGCGCGGCAGAGGACTAAGCGGTTCAGAGGATTCCATGTTTTTTGCGCTCGATAATTGTGTTGATCCTATTGCATGGGGAGCCTGGAATTTTGATGGTAACTATGGCAGTTATGTCTGGACCGATTCCATCCAATCGGGTGTGGGGCTCAATAATACGATAAATATACCCGCAGCGGGAATATATAAAATCAAAATTGCCATGCGGGAGAAAAATTCTGCAATAGATGGTTTTTATATTACTCAAGGCGCCGAAACTCCGAATGATACAGATGTCCCCGCTACGGTTACAACAGTCAGTCCCAAAAATGGATGTTCCGGACCATCTTGGACCATAAGTCCTGCAATAGTTGAATCTTCGAATTTCAAAGGCTATACCGCAGCATCGGTTTCCTTTACAATTACAAATACCGGAAATGCTGATGATGGGGCTACGGCATCAATAACAAGCAGTGAAGCCTGGGCGGTGGTGACAAACACAACGGTTCCGACACTGGTTCAAAATGCATCTCATGCAGTAACAGTGGACTTTAATACAGCAGCTTTAACCGCAGGAACACATACGGCAACATTGACCATCACCGGTGGTGCCAATAATTCACCTAAAGTAATTAATGTGAGTGTACTGGTTAAGAGTATTCCATCTTCAGCGGCTTGCGGAGAAATACCTCTCTATGCAGAAAACCTTATCAATCCAGCCATCATGGTTATGTTAGACACCTCTGGTAGTATGAGCAATTCCATGGACATTGGTGGTGGTGATACCATGAGTCGTATTGCCATTGCTGAAGATGTATTGAAAGAGGTCTTTCTTGATCGCAGTATTTCCTGGGGATTTGCCACCTGGGCCGGCGGATCTGGTAATGCTTCTAATAGTGATGATTCGCCAGATTATTATACAAACTATCGTGTTGGTGTTCATGAGCATGATACAACTCACCAGACTACACTTCAAGCCAAAGCAGATGATGGTTCAGCCTCGGGATATACCCCCCTTGTTCCTGCAATGCGCGGAGGGTTGGAATATTTTAAAAGTAATCGTCTGGATAGCAATTATAATGAAACCTATCAGGCACTCTCGTGTCAGCCTCGTATTGTGGTTGTCATTACCGATGGGCAGGGAAACACCGCGACGGACAACACAAAGATTGATACGGTTGTGGCTGATTTGATAGCAGAGGGTGTAACGGTTGTTGCCGTAGGGTTTGGTCTTTCAAATGCCAGCCAGCTTGATCGGATTGTTCAAGCGATGCAGACAGCGGGAGAAGCAGATGACGACGACTATCTGTATCATCTTCACAATGAAAATGGACTTGGGATTGCCATTCCTTTTATGGCTCAAAACCGGGCAGAGTTTATTACGGCAATGAGTGATATTGTCACGCATGTTAAGGCCCAGGTCTTTCATGGATCATCTCCAGCTCCGACAACATCGGTTGATAATGGCGCTATTTTGTTGAATGCGACGTTTGATGCTTCTGACTGGACCGGTAATATTATCGCCACCAAATTTAATATTTTTACAGGCCAGCTTGACGCTGCTCCTGCATGGGATGTTGCAAGTGTAATGCCTGGAACAATCAAAGGCTTTATCTATGATGCTACAGCTTCGGGTACCGGTTATGTCAGTCCTTATACAGACGCTTCCATTATAGGTGATAATTTTCTTTGTAAGCCAATGGGGGATATAATTAATTCTACGCCTGCTATTATTGGCACCCCTCCTTTTTATTATAAATTTGATGATTATTTTGATTTTAAATATGATGCAAATGTTCGCAGTAGAGATGAGACGGCCTATGTCGGAGCTAATGATGGTGCGCTACATGCTTTTGATCTGTCGGATGGAATCGAGAAGTGGCGTTTTTACCCGGACAGTGTTAAAGCACAAATGGCGCTTGCCGGGACAAATCCCAGTGATGATATGTGTTCTTTATCATATTGTCATAAATTTTTAGTTGATGGTTCACCTGAACCAGCGGATATTTATGTCGATGGTTCAATCGGTTGGCGAACAATTCTTACTACAGGACTGGGAGAAGGCGGAAATGCTTTCTTTGCTCTGGATGTGACATATGGAGAAGCTTTTGATGCGCCGTCAAAATCATTGCCGTTGGCTCTTTCTTTGGAGGTTAAATCAAAATTTCTTTGGGAGTTTAACGATACTGACGATGCTCTGCTTGGAAAAGCAACATCATGGCCCTCTATTGCAAGGGTGACCAGTGGAGTCGTCAGCAGCGGATGGGCAACCTTTTTTGGTTCGGGTGTTGCGGCCACCGAATTGGATCAGGATGAGAAAGAAGCCTACCTTTTTGCAGTGAACAGTTGGGATAAAAGTACCGTATGGATAGATGCTAGTAGTAATCCTGTATATAAAATGAAATTAGCTGCCGGGACATTAAAAAATGATGTTCCATCTCCTCCCCGGGTGATTGATACTCAAAATGATGACTATTTGTCAGATAGGATCTATATTGGTAATCTGTATGGTAATATGTACCGAATAAAAGATTTTGGATTTGGAAAAACTCCGGTTTCATCACTATTGTTTGATGCAGAAATGATTGATCACCAGTCACCGATCACAGCAAGAGCGGGATATGGTTATGCCGGCAGCGGTGACATCTGGCTCTATTTCGGGACTGGCAAGTACCAGGAACAGATTGATAAATTTACTCAATATCAACAGTATTTCTATGGGTTGCATGATGTTGCTGCAACAGAAACAACCTATAAAGATGTTGATCTCGTTGAAATGGAAACCTTTATAATAGAAGCGTATGCAGTAGATGAGGATGGAGATATAGTAGATCTGACAGGTGACGGTAATAAAGATTCGGATGATTTAAGAAAATATAGAACCATCTCATGTACGACATGTAATCCCGGCAATTCATCATGGCGGCTTAAACTGGCAACCCCTGTTGGTGTCGGTAGTGAGCGCGTAATCTCCCAACCTTTAATCGTTGGTGGAATTGCTTTTTTTACTACATTTGTTCCTGATGGAGATGTCTGTGAAGGAAATGGAGATACCTGGCTTTTTGCAGTTGACTGGGAAACAGGTGCCTTTATGAGCAATGCAACTTTTGACATCAATGAAGATGGAAAATTTGATGATAGTGATAAATCTGTCAAGGATACAAGTAATGAGACAAAAAAAATTATTGGTATTTCCATTGGTACGGGCAAGCCTTCTGGAGAGTTGATTATTTATAATGATATTCTCTATGTGGGAACGACCAATCAAGCACCGGTGCCAATCAAAGTAAATTTACCTGCCCAACGGACTAGACTAAAGTCCTGGCAGCAGAAATTTAATTAATCTCAATCATGGTTTAAGGCGCAACTTTAAACTTTTAAATAAGAGGTATTATGAAACTGTTTAAATTAATAATAATTTCACTGGTAATCTTTGGCGTATCGTTTTCCAGTGTTTTCTCTGCAGATGAGGACTCAAAAGATTACAGGTCATTTGTTGATATCGTTTGTGAATGGACACCGTATGGTAATCAAATTCAAGTGGGTGACTATACGATAACCAAAATCCGTTCTGTCTGGTTGGATAATGGCGAGGGTCCAATGGTAGAAGTCAGTAGCGGTTCTATTCATCTGGGAGAATTGGCACGGGTTATATTAATAAATGAAGATGAAAATGGTTTTTTGGATGCCGATAAAATCGTTGTGTTTTCTGGAAAAGGGTTGGAAAAAGCAATGAATGAGATCTCTTTGATTAAAAGGGCGGCACTGTTAAAAAAATAATATGATTTGAGAGTTTTTAAAATTTTCGTAACCCATCTCCTTTTTAGTTCCAAACAAAAGTGGAAATTTCGAGCAAATTTAGCATAAGTCATTTGGCAGGCGCGTAGTCGCCAAGTGACTTATGCGGTCTATTCCTTTTCCCCTTTATCCGCCGATGACGGTTCATCATCGTTATCATTCGACGAACCGTTGGCTTTTTTCGCAATGGCTTTAAATTCACTTCAGTTTTACTTCGAGGCATTCATTGGGCTAATTGTTACCTAACAATTATCGGATTGCAGTCTGCCAGAAAGGGGCATTCAAAATCTTGGTTTTCAACCATGCAATTCTATACTTTTTTTTCTTGTGTCATAATGATGTTATCGGTCCAGATTGTTGGGGCTGATTGACGGTGACAAAAAATGACAAAAAATTTCCCAAAATTGTTTCAAATTTTCGTAACCTTTTTGATAACCAGAAAGTAAACATGTCTCATATTTCAATCTTATTGAATGAAAACGGATACTTATAGATTTATTAAAATTTTCACGCAGTGTGGCACTCTTCTTGTAATACAAAGAACTAAATGATTAATAAAGCATTCATTTAAAGAAACGTAATTAACATAAAAAATGGAGGTCGAACATGTTTAATTGGCTAAGACAAAAACGAAATCAAAAAGGTTTTACTTTGATCGAACTCATGATTGTTATTGCAATTATAGGTATCCTTGCCGCAATCGCAATTCCACAGTTCTCAAGCTACCGGGCAAAAAGTTTTAATACAGCTTCGGTCAGTGATGCGAAAAACGGTAGAACAGATCTTGAAGCATACTTTGCGGAATTTCAAGAATATCCAAATTGATTTGATACCTGATTGTGTGATTTAGATGTATTTTTTTTAAAAAATAGGAGACTTATAATGAAGATTTTTAAAATAGCAGTGATTTGTTCATGTATGATGACATTAATTTCAACAGCATCCTTTGCTATATTGTTTGAAAATGATGAAGCAGGAGCACCTTTGGAGATAACTTCAACAGATAACGATGATTTTGCGTTTACACCGTCACCGGGCACACTGATGGGTATTTTTACGACCGAAAGAGAATTTGCCATGACGGTTACCAGTGAAAGAACAACAACGGACAATGGTATTATTTATGGTATTATATCTACTTTAAGCCCAATTTATCAGCTTGATCAAGCAGCGGACGGAACCAATATTCCGCCAACAACTGCAGTCTCTTTACCCGGCGCTTTTGTTGATAAGGCGGGTAATGAAGCTGAGGCAGATGCCGCAGCAGCTACACCATAATTAGAGGGTGTTTTTTCCCCTTCTGTACGATACTGCAAGTAATGGTTTGATAAAAAAAGCAGGCCCTTTGTTATGGGCCTGCTTTTTTTTATTGTTTTTTCATCCTGAACCTTGGTATGTAAACCCATGTCTGAAATACTCATAAAAAATATATCCAAAACATACATTTCTGATTTTAAAAGAGAAAAAAAAACAGCGGTTCAAGACGTGTCTTTGTCTATTGATTCAGCCGAAGTCCTTGGGATTATCGGCAGAAACGGTGCGGGAAAGAGCACGATCATTAAGATGATAATGGGGTTTATCCGTCCGGATAAGGGGACCATTGCCATTGATGGTAAAATCCCTTTGGACCCAGACTCCCGTCTGAATGTGGGTTATCTGCCTGAAAACCCATACTTTTATGATAATTTAACGGCTCAAGAGCTGTTGAATTTTTCAAGTTATGCTTCTGGTCTGGATAAAAAAACAGCCAGAAGAAGTATCGAAACACTTTTAAAGCAGGTAGATCTGTACGAGGTAAGAAAACAAAGACTTCGAACCTATTCAAAAGGGATGACCCAAAGAGCGGGGATCTGTTTTGCCCTGGTTCATGATCCAGAGATTATTATTCTGGATGAACCCATGTCCGGTCTTGATCCGTTTGGCAGAAAAATGGTCATAGATTTGATTGAAGATTTGAAAAAGAGAGGCAAAACGGTTCTTTTTTGTTCACACATATTAAATGATGTGGAAAGAATATGTGATCGGGTGGCCATCATGGACTCAGGAGAGTTGAAGGGGATTTATACCAAACAGCAGATCAGTGAGAGTGAGGGCATGGAAGAGTTGTTTTTAAACGTTGTCAGGGATAAAAAGATATGAGCAAAAAAATGATAGCCTTGATCATTTTGACGTTTAAAGAAGGCGTCAGAGATCGGGCATTGATCGGGATTGGTCTTTTTTCCGTGTTTATGATGGGCGGTGCGCTTGTGGTGGTCAGTTTGTTTATGAGAGAACTGCACAAAGTGTCGGTGGATATTAACCTTTCGGCCATTACCTTTGCAGGACTTTTGTTGACGTTTTTTGTGTCCATTAATTTGATAGCCAAAGATATGGACAAACACACGATCTACTGTGTATTATCTAAACCCTTTTCAAGAAGCCAGTATATCTGGGGAAAATTCTTAGGTATTATGCTGTTAATTATAGTGGCATTTGGTATCCTCACGTTGTGTAGCAGTGCCACCATTTTTTTTATCAAATCGCAATATGAAGTGTATTTTAAAGGCTTTTCCTGGTTTTCTTTTTATACGGCGATTTATGCTGAACTGCTCATGTTTTTTTTGTTAAATGCAGTGGTTATTTTTTACAGCACGATTACAACCAGTTCCTTTATAACGCTGTTGTTTAGCATATCCACCTATATTGCAGGACAGACCATAGAAGAAGTGGTCCTGTTTTTAAAAACAAGGGGTGCGGCTGACATGGTTTTGTCTGAAGGAATTAATAAAATTATTGATGTTGCACAATATATTTTGCCAAACCTGTCTGTGTTTGACCTTAAAGTACAATCGGCCCATGCTGTCAGTATCTCCAATGGTTATCTGTTTTCCATAACCGCATACAGTTTGATTTACACGATGATTCTTTTGTTGGTTGCATCTTTTATTTTTACCCGGAGGGAGCTTAAGTGAGACCTGTTCTCCTTAAAAGCCTATCGCCTCTTTTTTTGATTCTGTTAATTGTATTGTGTTTTTTAGTTCAAAAAGATCTTGCGATTAAAAGAGAGCATTTTTTAGAAAAAACCTATATGGATTATACCCTGCCTTCAAAAGTCAGTGGTATCGTTGCGATGGAATTTAAGGGGATTGTCTCCGATTTTTTGTTTTTAAAAGTATCCACTTTTCTGGGTGATAAATTTATGAAAAGACTGATGCTGGGAGACAGGCATGCTGAGTATATTTATAATTCTGTGGATGTGATTACAGATCTTGATCCGTGGTTCTGGGATGCCTATCTGTTAGCAAACATGGTGCTTTCTTGGGACTTTCGAAAAATCGACAAGGCCAACACGCTTCTTTTCAAGGCCAGGGAATATAGAACTGATGATTTTCAGGTTCCGTATCAGATCGGGTTTAATTATTATTATTTCTTAAAAGATAATACCAATGGCGCAAAATATATGATGGAAGCTTCCAAATTGCCGGGAAGTCCCGCGTATCTCACATCGCTGGCAGCCAGGTTATTCATGTATCAGAATCAATATAAACCGGCGATCCTTTTTTTAAAGGATGTTATAGCAAAGACTCGGAATCCGGTTTTGAAAAAGCGGTTTGAGACAAGGCTCAATACCCTGATTGTTTTAGATGATCTTGAAAAAGCGGTTGATAAATTTAAAGAAATATATGGACATTTCCCTTTGAAAATTAGTGATTTGGTCGAGAAAAAAATAATTGAAAAGATCCCTCAGGATCCATATGGCGGAGATTTTTTTATTATGAAAAACAGCCGTGTGTTTACGACAAGTAAGATGGTATTCAAAAAAAGAAAACCCAGTCAAGAAAAACAGTTTGATTCCTCCAATTGACATTTGGAGTAAATCGTTTTAGAAGTTACTATTCTTGGTACAAAGTCTAAATTATGGTTGCTTAGGAGGAAATATGAGATTAAAAGGTGGATTTAACGGTTTTTTGTATATCAGTGTTGTGGTGGTGTTGGCTCTTTTAATATCGGGCTGTGCAGGATTTGATTTTAACGGCAGTTCTCAGGAGCAGCAAGCATCCTCTGCTGAAGATCAGGGTGTCAAATCCAGGAAGACCACGGCGGTTTATTATGATTTTGAAGATGTATTGCTTCCCATGGAACTGTCCGTTGTTAAAGAAAAAACCGTGGTGATTTCCACACCAGGATTTACCTCCGGTATTATTACACTTAAAGGAAGGGTTGAAAGACGCTCTTTGTTTAATTTCTTTAATAATAATATGCAAAAAGATAACTGGACTGTGCTCAGTCAGATCAAGTCTCCTGGCACAACCATCATGGTATTTCAAAAAACATCCAGAACTGCCGTCATTACCATTCGTGATGAGCAGATCTATACGTATGTTGAAGTGGGGGTTGCCCCAACAGTCAATGCTGAACCCACTTTTTCCGAATCAACACTTACAGAATAGTCATGCTTAAAGACAAACAGATTCTACTGGGTGTTTCTGGTGGTATTGCAGCGTACAAGGCTGTTGAGTTGTTGCGCCTGTTTAAAAAAGCGGGTGCTAATGTCAATGTGATCATGACAGACAGCGCTCAAAAATTTGTCGGTAAGACGACATTTGAGGTCTTGTCTGAAAATCCGGTTTTATCAGATCTCTATTTTGATACCCAGTCTTCAGTTACCCATATTGATCTGGCTACACAGGCAGATGTGGCAGTTATCGCACCTGCAACGGCTAATATTGTTGGTAAACTTGCCCACGCAATTGCCGATGATGCATTGTCGACCACACTGTTGGCAGTGACAAGTCCTGTGATGATATGCCCGTCCATGAATACAGATATGTATCAAAATATCCGGGTTCAAAGAAATCTGGATATTCTTGAAGAAGATGGCTGGCATATTCTTGACCCGGATTCCGGGGTTTTAGCCTGCAAAACAACCGGGGCCGGAAGATTGCCGGAGCCCTGGTTTATTTTTGACCGGGTAAAGGCCATGCTGACAAAAAAAGATTTAAAAGGCAAGAATGTCCTTATTTCAGCAGGGCCCACGGTGGAGGCCATTGATCCGGTCCGTTTTATCAGCAATCATTCTTCCGGAAAAATGGGATATGCGATTGCACGTGCTGCTCAAATGAGAGGGGCAAAAGTGACCCTTGTTTCAGGTCCGGTTCATCTTGATCCTCCGGTGGGTGTTGAGCATGTTGGTGTGGAAAGCTGTGAACAAATGGCAACCCAGATGCTTGAAAATCTTGAATCTGCGGATATTATTATCAAGGTGGCTGCGGTGGCCGACTATAAACCGGTTGATCCGAAAAGCAGTAAGATAAAGAAACAAGCCAATAAAAAAGATATGTCGATTTCATTAATTGAAAATCCCGATATTTTAAAGCGTATTGGAGAAAAGAAAAGAAAAGATCAGTTTCTTGTGGGATTTGCTGCAGAAACAGATGATCTTGAAAAAAATGCCCACCTTAAAATGGAAAAAAAGAATCTGGACATGATTGCAGCCAATATTGTGGGAGGTTCGGATTCCGGTTTTAAAGCGGATACGAATAAGGTTAAGCTTTTTTGCTCAGATGATTCATCCTTGGATATTCCGTTAATGGAAAAAGAGAAGGTGGCCAACATCCTTTTGGATCAAATTATCAAGAAAATAGGATAATATACCATGCACAAGGATGCTCCAAATCATTCAAGATCTGCATCATCTGAACTCTTACAGATTATCACAGACTTCTCTTCTACACTTTTAAAAAGAAAACAAGATGGCTGTCCGTTTTTGCCGGTTTTAGAGTCAAGTAAAACGCTGATGAAAACCTGGGGGAATGAATCGCCATCTGGTGAGTTGTTTTTATTTGAAGGTCCGCTGGATGCACGCGTGTTTATTGTTGACAGTGAGGGTAGTTTTTTCCAAAAAGAAGCGGGCCAACTGCTGGTTAAAATTCTTGGGGCGATGAAATTGCCCGTCGATCGTGTTTTTATTTGTAGTGCACAAGACACAAAATCTATTCATGCAAAAATAAAAGAGATTTCGCCAAAGGTTATTGTTACTTTAGGGGCAAAGGCTGGCCAGTCTTTGTTGAATACTCAACTGCCATTAGAACAATTTGCCGGAAAGTTTCATGAATACCATGGTGTAAAGGTGATGCCCACTTTTCATCCATCTAAGCTGTTAAAGCAGTTGGAATATAAACGCCAGGTCTGGGATGCCATGAAACAGGTGATGGCGTATGCAGGGTTGAATCGGGATTGAGATATGATCCTTGATACATTTATTGATACGTTAAAAGCCCAAAAAGGATATTCTATCCATACCTGCAGGGCATATCGATCTGATATTTCAGGTTTTATCGAGTTTGTTTTAGAAAATCAGGATGGTGATGATATTGAAAAGCAATCCTCTTTTCTAATGAAAGCTAAAGCTTTGGATAAAAAAGCGGTTAGAAATTATCTTGCCCGTCTGGTAAAGTCTAAAGTATCAAAAAGAACCGTGGCCAGGAAATTGTCAGCATTGAAAGCTTTCTTTGATTTTCTGGTCAAATCAGGACATATTAAGGTCAATCCGGCAGAAACAATCCCATTTCCTAAACTTGAAAAAAACATACCCCAGTTTTTAAGTATAGAGGATCTGTTTTATCTTCTGGATTCCATGAAAACAGATACCTGGCTTGAAAAACGAAATCTTGCCATGTTTGAGACATTTTATTCGACAGGCATGCGGGTATCGGAAATACAATCCCTGGATATGGAAAATATTGACTTTGAAACCCAAATGATTAGAGTCTTGGGGAAAGGTTCAAAAGAAAGGGTTGTACCAATTGGGAATAGGGCATTGAATACGATAAAAACATACCGGGCATCGTTAAAGGAAAATTTTATTCCAGTGTTTGTGAATAAAAATCTTTCAAGGTTGAGTTCCCGGTCTATCCGGCGGATTCTTGATAAGGCAGTTCAAGATTGTCAGTTAAGTGTTCACGTTTCTCCACATACGTTGCGTCACTCTTTT
>JAWSVH010000091.1:0-10265 GCA_033852015.1 Desulfobacula sp. | reverse complement strand
GACCGGATCAGGGCCGGGTCCAGGATATCCAGACGGTTGGTCGTGAGCACGGTAAAGACTTTCTTTAATGGAATTTCACCGTCAATGATATTTAAAAATTTATTGGTCAAGGCATCTGACGGGCGGCCTTCACCGCTTCTCCTGGGTGCCAGGGCATCGCCTTCATCAAAGAAAATCACTGTGGGCGCCACCATCTTGGCAATATCATAGACCCGTTCAAGATTGGTTACTGCCCCGTGAATCGGACTGTTTGGATCCTGGAGGGCAGAGGGACTTGTGGTGATGTCATGGACCTTTCGGTTGGCTGACAGCCAGGTTCTCGCCAGAAAGGTTTTCCCTGAGCCGGGGGGGCCGGTGAGAACCACGCCTTTTTCTTCGCTGACCCCATAAGTAAAACAATTATTGGCCATTTCTGAAAATTTATCCTTAATATCGCCGACATATTCTTCCCATTCAACGGTTCGGTCCATACGGTCCACAACTTTGTTATACAGTTCTCCATACACGTTTTTAGCAACCAGCTGGAACGCGCTTCGGATCAGGATGGCATTTTCAAGGAATTCAAGAAGAAAATCTCCACGGATATTGATAATGGACTCAATGAGTTTCCTCACATAGGCCGGACTGATTTTCAGACTTCTTTCCTTGAAAATCTCAAAAATCTTTTCTGCGGCGTTGTCTAATTCTTCTGAATCTTCAGTGTACTTGCTCGGGATCTGGTGCCGATTGATTTCAAGGTAAATAAGGGTTTTTAAATTCTTTTTATTTGTCCAGTACGTGGACATGTCAATCACACAGCCTTTTTCAACAAATCTGCGATAGATGGCAGAATCAAACCTGTGGGTCTGGTCGCTGGTGGCGATGAGAAAACAGTCCCTTCTGCCTTCGATGATTTCATCCAGTACAATATTAGATGTGTCGATCAAGGTTCGCTGCTGTTTTTCCGTTCCCGTGCTCCCGGCACTGGAGTCTGATTTGCCAAAGGCAGAATGCGCCTCTTCAATATGCCGGATACAGGTCGCTTTGGGGTGTCCCATGGCCCGTTTGAAATAATTCCCCGGTTCTCCGGATAAGGCGGTCTGGTAGTCATTGGGAGTAATGATGGATGCATCAACAGAAATACCGCGTTCTTCAAAATGTTTTAGGTTTTTCATAATTCTTTTTTTAAAAATAAACCGTAAAACCGGAATCCGTGCCAGGCGGCTGTAAAATTTTTGCTTTCTTTTTGTTGCAATTTTCATTGCAAATTCAGGGTCCACTTCTTCCAAAGAAGTAAAAAGGCTGTGGTTGGCCAGTATTTCTTCTTTTTTCTTTCTCCAGTCTATCATGGAGATCACTTCATTTCTGAATACCACTTTTTCAAGCGCCTCTCTGACCGTGGCGCTTTTTCCGCTGCCGGACGTACCTTCAATCAGAACAATAGGTGCCTTGGGAACATCCGGATCTTCGATGTGTTCTTTTCTGATATGGACCCTGTATATTTTTTCAAAGGTTTCTTCAAACTCGTACGGGACATGAATATCGGTCAGTTCTTTGTCCAGAACGGCGATCAGGTAATGGTATTCCGGGGTTGTCAGTTCTTTTTCAATAATTTTATTCCAGGATGCAGCCGGATTGGTTTCACCGGAATATAAAAACCGTTTTTTCCAATCCGTTAAGATTTGCGGGTTGTTTAAGACGTTCATGGTCCGTCTTCTTCGGCGCATTAAAAATATAATAAAAAACAATTCTGTTAAGCCGGTATAAATGATATTGGGCGGCCTGTACTGGTTCAGGCGAGATCGGACAAATGCTTTAGTGTCATAGGTCCAGGTGTCAACCAGGGCTTCGATTTTCTGGATGGACTGTTCCGGAAGCCGTATAAACGTTTTTTCTTTTGTTGTTCGTCTGGGCATAACCTTCTCCCCGGGATAAAAAAAATTGATGTTGTGCCAGGTTTACTGGGCCGGATTGATTGTTTGTGTCCCAGGCCCGGGCTGATTCATCCGATTCATTCGGGGCTGTTTTTTTATCATCGGAGGAAGCGTCATGGCTGGAGCCACATCGCTCCTATGGAGAACAAAGGTGTTTTGCTCAGACTGGTTTTTTTCGTATGCGGCCGCCCATTTCTGCTGGGATAAAAATTCGAATAAAGCTGGATTTACTTCACTGGTCTTGGTTCCGCCAAGAGCAAGGTGTAAAGACTGAATTCCCTCTAGATAGGCTTTATACAACTTTTTTATCCGATCGGCTTCCTGGTCGGCAGCGTAGTTTTCAGCCTCGGAAATCAGCTGGCGCCGTTTTTTCTCTTCCGTGGCCTCGATCAGTTTGTCGCCGAATCGTGTTTCGTTGAGAACAAAACTGACGACTTCGATACCATATTTTTCTTCAAGGGTGGGGCCGTCTAAGTTGATGGGCCTGTTTTTAAGGGCTTGGAATATCTCTTCTTTAATTTTTTCTCTTTCGCTGATGAGATTGTTGACTTCTTTGGCCTGTAGAATGTCCTTGGAAATGCCGTCATAATCTCCCTGGAGCAAGGTTTCCGGGGAGAGGTTTTCAATTCCCCATTTTTTTAAGTCCGTGATCTTAAAGGTCATCAAGGCAGAAGCCCAGAGCGCAACATTCTCTTTTGAAATGATTTTCAGCGGTGCTGGGGTGCCGCCAAGATAAAGGTTTTGTTTCATCAGCGGGACTTCTTTTTCAAGCCGGGTAAAAAATGGCAGCCTGTAATGCCATCCCACTTTCGTCACCGCCTGACGGGTACCCCCAAATTGTTCAAGGATAACAGCATAGTTCAGTTTGACTTTGTAGATGACTTGAGTCGAGTAGACAATGGCAGACATAGAGTAAAAAAGAGTGATTAAAATACAGACAAATGTAATTCGCCTGACCATGGTCATGACCTTTGCGCGCTGCATAAAAACCTGTGAAGACTGATCTTTCATAGCTGCTCCTTTCTCGAAAGGTGACGCCTCAACCAATGTTACGTTAAAAGCGGGGGGTGTATTAAATTGTGGTTTGTTTCTGATATATCGCGTTCATTGCTGGTTGTAGAGCAGGAGAAAATCGAAAGAGAAAAAGTCGGGGGTGAAATCAATGTAAAGGATTATACATGAACAGTCGGTTCTCGTCAAAATTATTTTAACGGCGAAATTTGTTAATCAGTTTTTCTTGTGCTCCTGCACACTCTCCTCCAAGTTGAGCCATTGCTTTGCCTTTTTGCAGCCGCTGAATATTTTTGTTCTTTACCTTTCAGATTCATCTTTAATAATTTTAAGCATTTTTTTACGGGTTAACCCGCTAAACGGTTTTATGATTGCCCAATATAGCCCAAATGTAAGCTTGGTTATTGGAGCTACACACAATACCCTGGTTTCAGTACTCACTCTTGTTTTAGCTTTTTCTAATTCTTCAAATTGGAAATTCCAAACAACTTTTAACCAAGGAGAGATTGAATTATTTGTAAAATCTTCATAGCTTGGAATTTTAGCGATTTTTACCCTTGCCCAAAAACCAACTAAATTTTCGTATGGATAATCTTCTTCGAGGTTTGTAAACCCGATATCTTCAATAAAATTTTGTAGATTGAATCGTCTTGTCGGTAATCCTCTAATTTTGAATAACAGTGAAATAACTCTTGATTTGGATAGATCAAAGTCTTTTGCAACATGATACACATTTTCAATTGGACGATTTACCACTATCTCGTGGAATTCGCTGAATGTGTATTGTGGCAGGTACTTGTCAATTAGAGTATTTTTTTGCATTTGGTTTCAATTAACATATCTTATAGGATTACGCTCGAATTTTTCATCACAAAAAAAGAAATTATTTTAGTGAATGTTGGACATCGTGAAGAAGTCTATTGTTTGTGAATACGCAGGAAGGCTGGAAAAGCACGTAATAACAAATAAGACAGACCATATCCGGGATGTAAAGAATAATTTCTTCATAATATAAATGTATTGAACCTCTCTATCATCTCCCCCATCAGACATCTTTATCTTGCATCCATACAGTTAGGACGTCATTTTTTCCCGCTGTGCCAACACTCACCGTCCATCCGCCATTATAGCGACTTTTGAAACCATTTTTGCAATCCAATTGTTGATATTAGGCGAGAAGTTTTTATTCTTAACAATATTTTAAATTTCCCTGATATTTCCCGGCCAATAATAGGCTCTTAAGGTATTTTTTCTATGATCGCTTCAGGGAAGCATATATTAAAAGGGGCAAGTTTAATAGCCGTAAGCGGTTTCTTATAACAGAGGGATGGGAACATTTTTGCATCGATATAAATTTCTTTGATTTTAATGAATTTGCCCCATCCGGAACCTGTAAATTTTGTGTAATATGCTTTACCCTCGCTTTCCTGTACAAGCGGAAATGGCAGGAGAGCGGTATTCACCGGGAAACTTATGAACCCCGGTTTGATTTTTAATGAAAAAAAAATTTTGTTATCACTTCTGAATTCAATCAAATCCTCTTTTTGGGGATCAGAGATGAATTTGGAATCAGCATATTCTTTAGGAATAGCCCAGTTCTCTTTACCGTTAAAAATGCTGTCAATTGTTGAAACATATATTTTGGATATTGTATGTTTCTTTTTATTGCCATATCTGAATTTCCCGGGTATAAACAGCAGTTCTCCATAGGGCCCTGCATTTGATTGCTCATAATCTACAGCCATTAAAGCACCGAATCCTCCGCAGAATGAATTTTTAAATTTTTCACTTAAAAATTTATCATTGGAAATTTCTTTTTTGTTGAATCTATACAGCAGCATATATCCTTTGCCTGTTAAATTCCATGGTGCTTTTGCAATCTTAAGCTCGGAGGTGTCAATATTTTTATGATCAATCATCTAAGTTGCCTTTTAAATTTTTGATTTTCTTTTTTTCGTTTGCAAAATAGAGGTGCATAAGTGCAGGTGCAAATTTATTTATGAAAAGCATTACTCTGAATAATTTTGATGGGAAAATATGGTTTTTATTCAGATAAATTCCAGATACAATCTTATGGGCGACGGTTGAAGCCTCTTGCCTTGGCCATGGAAGTTTTTCTGAGCCGGCAACATCAAAGAATGATGTGAGTGTGGCAATCGGATATACCATGTTTATATTCTGACCTTTTGAAAGTTCAAATCTGTATGCGTCTGTAAGCCCTTTTAATGCATACTTGGTAGAAACATAAAGCGCATAACCCGGCATCGGCATAAAACTCATCGCGCTGGCAGTGATTACAAAATTGAACGGTTTGTCCTGCTTGATCTCCTTCATTTTTGCAAGAGAATAGGCCACTGATCCGACATTCGTATTGAAAATAGACTCAATATGCGGCCAGTCAGGCCTGTTGAATTTTTCATAATAGGCAAAACCGGCATTGGCAATGAAAATATCGGGTTCGTCGAAAATTTGCGCCGATTTTAAAAAAAGTGCCTCGATATTCTCCGGTTGTGAGATATCGCATGAGTATGGAGTGATATTTAAATGAGCAGGAATGTTGCTGATATTTCTTGCAACAGCTATAACTTTATTTTCCTTTGAAAGAATCTTACATAATTCCGCACCAATACCTGCACTTGCACCGGTCAATATTATTTTTTTATTTTTGACCATTTTTGCTCCATGTTTTTAGTTTTATGGTTGTTGTTTATTTTCCCCCTGAATTTTAGAATAATTTCTTCTATAAGCGCGAGTTGGTTTTCAGATATCATGTTTTCATTATTTTGAAATAGAAGGTAATGATAGTCCTCTATTTCCCTGATTGCTTTCAGGCCTGTCATGGTGATGGAAACATTAAAAACTCTTGCGTCTTCTTTACTCTGAGCTTTTGTGAGCACCTTTTTTTTGATCATTTTATTTATGATTCTTGTGGTCTGGTATTTTTGCAGAAGCAGAACCTTTGCAATATCCATGATCTTCATGCTGCCATCTATTTTAAGTTTCTGCAGCAGATAGATTTCCTGCCATGACAGGTTGAATAATTTTTCTTCCGATTTTTCAAAAAGATATGATGTTTCAAGGAAGCATAAAAGCAATTTGTCTATTTTTTCTTTTGTCATGAAACTGAATTACAGCAAATAGTTGCGATTTGCAACTATTAATTTGGTTTTGGCTGTGACAGTTGTTAACAGCGTACAATTATGACACCTTTATAAGCAGACACTTCTTAATTCTACAACTTATGAACGTACTCTATTGCGGCGTTAAGCACGTGGGCAGTGTTTATTAATTGGTTGGGCTCTTTTTATTCTTTTATATGTATGGTCACAGAATGTATCACCAGTTCCAATTTGATGAGTTCTCTCGAATAACCATTTTTCTTTATTATCGTTTGCAATTGCCCAATCACCTTCACAAATATACGAGCTTAGATTTGAAAGACCAAAAGTATTAAGCACTTCACAAAATGGACAATTTGACAAATGTAGTTTGAAGATATCAGTGTTTTCTATTGAAATCTCAATATCATAAAAAAGCTTCCAAAGCCAAAATTTCTTTTTCATTTCTATTGAGAAAAAATCGAAATCTTCAGGTCTTTCAATTTTAGGAACCCACAACCTAAGAGCCTGCTTAGCTGCATAAGTAGCAGATGGGCCAATGTTCTTTTGGGAAATCTTGAACTCTTTTTTGGACTTGGTTGGATTCACGAAGGAAACCTGTGATAGAAGTCTTTTTTAGCCATTTCCCAACAAACTTTGGAATAAAATGACTTAGCTCTAATTCTCCTTTATTTTTACAAAGTTTGCATTCACCATTCATTAGTTTCTCTCAGTTTAACAAGTAATTGTGTGGTTCTGTATATCTTGCAAATTTTACTTATCTGGCTGGATATCATTCAGTAATTAAGAATATCAATAAGAAAAATTCATACCACCATTCGAGATAGTTCGCAAAGGGTTTTCTTCAACATTTTATATCAAAATATTGAAGAAGAATTTTTGCCATTTAGGATTTTAGGTTCAATCGGTATAAAGGGTCTCCGATAAGAACCATTTTCCAGGAAAGATATGGCAGGCTGATAAGATAGGACTCTGCCAATGTCAGGTATCCTTCCGTAAGATAATTAAAAAAGATTTCAGGGACGGGAAAGGCCTGGACATAGGGTTCCCCAACAGGGCCTATGGTGGCAGCGATTCCATTATCCAGCATTTTTTTGCACCAGACCTGACTGTTTTTTTTTCTTAGAGTGGTGCACTCAGCGCTGGCAATATGATAGCCTACAGAGCCTTTTTGCCAGGTGAAGGCATCAATATATTTGGATAGGCTGTACCATCCGCAATACAACGCCGTGTCCGGGCTGTCTCCTTTTTTAAATAATTCATTCGTGTCATTGAGGACGACAGGTATCCTGTTATTGTCGGAGAGGATGCGGGAAATTTCATGGATGGATTTGTCATAAATGGTATATCCCGAGACCTTTTTTTTGTTGGGATTTTTCCATCGGGCATCAAAATAGGCTTTACCCTTCAGTCCAGTTTTTTCGGCTTCTATGCTGTCATTGATAATTCGTTTTACAATGGTTTCATTGGCACCATCCAGTCGGCTGGTCATCAGTACATCAGACTGTGATAGTACGGTTTTTTTGTCTCTGAATCCCAGATAGTAGGGGTTGGGTATCCACATGTTAAGGTCATATTTTTTTTTCTTTATAAGCATCAGTTCAGAATCAAAAGAAGCGGTTTTATCGATTCTTCTTAAATATTCGGTTATGGTCTTTTTCAGATTAGATAGTTGGGTTAGTTTGCCCGGTGGGGCTTTGCTTTTTGCAGTTTCATGGTGGGTTAATTGAGCTTCCATCGCTTTTTTTTGCAACTTATATTGACGCAGGGTTTCAATCTCTTCAGGAATATTTTGAGGAGGCACTATTTTTAATGGGACACCGAACATGGTGACGATGACACGGATATTTTTGTTTTTGTGCAAAAACTTTCGAATGGGTGGAATGGCCTTGGTTTCGTACTCTTTTCGACTACAGGTTTCTTTTGTCGTGATGGAGAGTAAGACCAGGTTCTTTTTAGGGATTTGTCTTTTGTCCATATAAAATTGTGCAAGTCTGATGCTTTTTCCCATGTTTTTATTTGCAATAACAAGCACTTCATTGGGTTCAAGAGCAAACGTTTGCGGGCAAAAGATAGCGATTGCCAACAGTCCTATCAATATAAATTTAAGGGGTCTCTTAAATATTGGTTGCATGGCTGATTATTTTCAGTCCATCAAGAGTTAGCGAGTGTTCTACGAATTCAATTGTTTTTGAAATTTTTGAGATTAAAGGCGCTATCCCGCCGGTTGCAATGATTTTTGGTGTATCCCCCATCTCTTTGGTCATGCGTTCTACCATTCCATCTACCATTGCCGCATTCCCATATATAACACCTGATTTTATACTGTTAATGGTGTCTTTTCCAATGACCTTATCGGGTGCCTGGAAAATCTCGACTCTGGGTAGCCGTGATGCTTTCTGGAAAAGTGCATCGGCTGCAATCATGACCCCGGGAACAATCGCCCCGCCAAGATATTCTCCTTTTGCCGAGATGACATCAAATGTAGTGGCGGTGCCAAAATCAATGATGATCAGTGCTGTTTTATGTTTATGATAGGCAGCGACGGCATTGACAATACGGTCTGGGCCGACTTCATTAGGGTTGTCATATAAAATAGGCATTAGTTTTTTTACAGAATCTGAATTGATCCAGACGGGTGTCAGCGATAGGTATTTTTCACAAAATGCATTTAAAATGGGGACTGAAGAAGGGACAACCGACGAGATAATCGTTTTGGAAATATCAGAGCGATCCAGGCCTTTGTCTGTGAATAATGCGTTGGCAAGCACATTAAATTCATCTGCGGTTGAATCTCTGACGGTTCTGATACGCCAGTCATGTTTTAACGTATCTGCATCATAAACGCCGATTACAGTATTGGTATTGCCTACATCAATTACGAGCAGCATTATGGGGTCTCCTTTTCTTCTATTCTTATGGTAAACACCTGGGGAGAGGCATTTGTCATTATCAGATTTACGGGTATGTTAATATATGCATGCCGGACATAGACACCAGGGGAAAGTCCTTTTAAATCAATAAAGGAATGGATCTGATCCATGATCAGTTTGTTGCCCAGTGTTTCAAACGGGCCTTTGACCTTTATGGAAATATCAGACGGCTCTACACGGTTTTTGTAGGGGCCGTTGATCATCTGAACGGGTATATTTTTTACCTCTTTTGTAACCAGCTGCTGTTGGATTGGAATACTTACAATAATAATGGGATCTAAAGAAGATATAATTCCTGGATTATCCAGATCCAGAGGGATCTTTTTCTTGAAAGTTTCCCTGGCATTTGAAAGATCAATCGGTTTTGTCTTTAATTGCTTAATGGAATTTATCTGGGAGGCTGAGCCTGCAAGTTCCATGGTGGCTGGTGTCGCAGCAGCTTCTAAGGCCATATAGCCCATTGGAGGTTCTCCAATGTATGGGACAGTTATTAGGAAAGTTTTTTTGATTTTTTTCTCAAGCTGGACATTTAAATAGAACGGATTAATCTCTAAGATCGTGATTGCAGGGTTCATGGGGATTTGTTTTTTTTCCACCGGGATTAGGTATGTGCCGGATTCAATAGAATTAGAATCTCCTGCAGGGTCAAATTCTAAGTCTGTGTATAAATCCACGGTATAGCGAATACTTTTGGTATTGATCAAGGCGATTAATTTTGGGTGTGCCCTGATTTTGATTTCTATTTTATCCGTGCGAAAATTTGTTAAAACCATATCTTCAGGAATATTGGAAAAATCAACGGGAAGTAAAAGATCCGTTTCTATTGGTTCTGCTGTGCATCCTGGAAGAGATAATATAACGAGGGTAATGAAAACAAAAAGATGGGTATGCCAAAAGGATTTATGCATGCCTGATCGAGTCAATGACACGGACAAAGGGTTTAACTTTTTTTACATCATGGACTCTGACAATATGCGCTCCTCTAAGAATGGATGCGGCAACTGCGGCCAATGTTCCATATTCTGTCTTGATATCGTCCGGTTCAATTGGTTTGCTTTCTTTTTGGGATAAAATATTTTGAATAAAGGATTTGCGTGAAGGCCCCATAAGAATTGGGAAGCCAAGATCTGCAAGCTTTTCAAGATGATTAATAAGAACCAGGTTGTGATCTACGGTTTTAGCAAACCCAATACCTGGATCAAGAATAATGTTATTTTTTTTGATTCCGGCATTTATAGCAACCTCAACTCTTTGACCCAGATATTGTGTAATCTCAAACATTAAATCAG
>JAWSVH010000287.1:0-726 GCA_033852015.1 Desulfobacula sp. | reverse complement strand
ACCTGTGACACACGGACAATGTTGGTTGAATTTTCCAAAATCAGTCTCTTCCCCTCATGGCCTCAATGGGCTGCATTTTTGCAGCTAACAGCGCAGGATACAGCACCCCGATAATACTTAAAAAGCACCCCAGTAAAATTGCAGCTGTGATGGATATTAAAACATCATTATAATTGATAAAGGCAAGACTCACCCTGCCATACCTTATTAACGATCCTAATCCCGCAATGAGTGCGCCGGTAAGCGCACCAATAAAGGAACCAATCAGTCCTTGTAATGTGGCTTCAATTAAGAACAGGCGCATAACGAATCGGTCTAATGCGCCTAAGCATTTCATGGTGCCAATTTCCCTGAATCGGTCAGCCACCGCCATAAGCTGGGTGTTTACAATACCCACAACACAGACCAGAAGTGATAAGAATAAAATCCATCTTTCTTTAGGCGTTGTTGAGTGCTTTTCACCGTTTTGAGGAATATCAAACCCTTGATAGGAAAGTGTTTCTATGGCAGCTTTATCACCGGAAATAAAAAGGCCAGAGATAATATGGGAGTTGGTTTTGATATAGCTGTAAAAAGAGATGGCCAGTATAAGGCTCATGGTGGTGATGAGGGAGCAGAAAAAACGTGTTCGTATGCTTTTAACTGCAATTTCAACAGATTTCACAAATGGCAGGACCACTTGTTTTTGTGGAAGGTTTGCTTGTGATTTAGTGTTTGTCTGCATCA
>JAWSVH010000286.1:0-3242 GCA_033852015.1 Desulfobacula sp. | reverse complement strand
TGTTTGTTTTGGCAAGATTTGATAATACCCCCATGATATTTGACAGGATAGCTAAACAGGTGCTTGGCATTGTATATATCCCTGTTCCTTTGTCGTTGTTGATTTTTCTTAAAGGCTTTGAAGGGGGTACCCTCTGGATTATCTGGTTGCTACTGGTGACGTTTGCCAGTGATACAGGCGCTTTTTACAGTGGTACTTTCTTTGGGAAACGTCCTTTGTCTCCGACCATAAGTCCGAATAAAACAATTGAAGGGTCCCTGGGTGGAATAGTGGCCTCTATGCTGGTGGGGTTTGTTTTCTGCCTGATTTTTTTCAATGACTTGTCTTTGGCATTTCGGATGATTCCCTGTGCCTTTATGATGGCGATTGCAGGGCAGATCGGTGATTTGTTCGAATCTGCCATGAAGCGTGCCTCGAGTGTCAAAGATTCAGGACGGATTTTGCCCGGCCACGGTGGAATGCTCGATCGGATTGATGCGGTACTTTTAGCTATTCCGGTGATGTATATCTATCTAGTGTATATTCGATGAAACAATTATCTATTTTAGGATCAACCGGGTCCATCGGTACCAGTGCTTTGGATATTGTCCGGATGCATCCGGATCGATTCAAGGTGACAGCTTTGACTGCAGCCTGGAATGTTGACCTTTTGGCCCGGCAGATTGATGAGTTTGAGCCTGAATTGGTCAGTGTGTATGATGAAGATGCAGCGTTAAAATTGTCCAAAAATTTGACCGGAAAATGTAAACCGCAGATTGTTTTTGGGGAAGCTGGATATACCCAGGCGGCGGCTTTAAAATCTTGTGATACTGTTCTTTTGGCCATGGTGGGAGCTGCAGGTCTTAAGCCGGCTTTGGCTGCCATTGAAGCTAAAAAAAAAATCGCGCTTGCCAATAAAGAAACCCTGGTCATGGCAGGAGAGATTGTCATGGATCTGGCAAAAAAAAACAAGGTATCTATTTTGCCGGTGGATAGTGAGCATAGCGCGATCTTTCAATGCCTGCTTGGCAATCAAAAAAAAGATTTAAAAACAATATTTTTAACAGCTTCTGGCGGACCTTTCAGAGAAAAGTCCCTTGAAACGTTTAAAGATATTACCCTCAAAGATGCCTTAAATCATCCCACATGGAATATGGGAAATAAAATCACCATTGATTCTGCAACGCTAATGAACAAAGGGCTTGAAATTATCGAGGCGGTTCATTTGTTTGATATTTCTCCTGATAAAATAAAGGTCCTTGTCCATCCACAGAGTATTGTGCATTCCATGGTGGGATATAAAGACGGAAGTATCCTGGCACACATGGGTCAACCCGATATGAAGGCCGCTATTTCATATGCTTTGTCTGACCCTGAAAGGTTGGATGTCCAAGTGGATTTCCCGGATTTTGCAGCGCTTGGATCATTGACATTTGAAAACCCGGACATAAAAAAATTTCCATCCCTTTTATATGCGTTTGAAGCCTGTCGGCAAAAAGGGACACTTCCAGCAGTAATGAATGCAGCAAATGAAGCAGCTGTGAGTGCTTTTCTTGAAAAACGCATTGGTTTTTTAGATATCTTCCGTTTGGTTTCGACTGCAATGGAACATCATACACGGATTGACAATCCAGATCTTTTAAGTATTATTGAAGCAGATTTTTGGGCACGTGAAAAAGTGCAATCTATGATATAAAGTGAGGTGTTATGGGTCATTCTCTTGTAGCTTTTATTATTGTTATTGGTATTCTTGTTTTTATTCATGAATTTGGGCACTTCGCTGTCGCAAGACTTTGTGGGGTAGGGGTGGATGTGTTTTCATTGGGATTTGGCCCCAAATTGTTCACAAAAAAATATGGTCGTACCCAATATTGTGTGTCTGCCATTCCGCTGGGTGGTTATGTAAAAATGGTGGGTGAAGAGCCGGGAACAACGATTGATCCGGATGATGTTAAGCTATCTTTTACCCACAAACCTTTATGGGTAAAAAGTTTGATTGTTGCAGCTGGCCCCTTTTTTAATTTCTTTTTAGCTATTTTTATTTTTTATATTCTGAATCAGTTTGCAGGTATCTACCTTCTTAAACCTATAGTAGGCGAGGTGGTTAAGGATACTCCTGCATTTTCAGCTGGAGTTCTGGCAAATGATATTATTAAAGAGATTGACCATGAAAAGGTCGAGTCTTTTGAGGATATTTCCCGGATTGTCGGCAAAAGTGATGGTAAAGAGTTGAAAATAGTTTTAGACAGAGAAGGGCAGCAAGTTGATGTGATGGTTACCCCAGTTTTGTCACCATCAAAAAATCTATTCGGCGAAGATATTCAAAAGTATATGATCGGTATTGCTATGGGAAGGGATACTTTTCATAAATCGTTGAACCCATTGCAGGCATTTAGTCAGGCAGTAAAAGATACCTATGGCTTGGTAAAGTTAACCATTTTGTCTGTGGGAAAAATGATTACAGGAAGTGTATCTTTTAAAGAAAATATGGGTGGCCCGATAATGATTGCCCAGATGGCAGGTGAACAGGCCAAGGCCGGTATCATGAATTTTGCCTGGTTTATTGCGTTGCTTTCAGTCAACCTTGGGATCATTAACTTGTTTCCAATCCCGGTTTTGGATGGAGGACATCTATTGTTTTTTGCAATCGAAGGTGCAATAGGTAAACCCGTGAATGATAAATTACGTGAAAAACTGATTCAATTTGGCGTGGTTTTACTTGTTACATTAATGGTGTTTGTTTTCTATAATGACATAATGAGATATAAAGATAATATACTTGGTTGGGTTAATAAATTTATATAATTTTTAATGGTGAATAATACAAATTGTCAGATAATAAAATTTGGTGGATAATATGATTTCTTGTATTGAAATAGCTCTGAAAAAAGAGCTTAGGGATGCGGATGCATCTTCTCTTATAAAAAAGGCGGATTCCTATTTTGGGGTTTGCATTGAACATGCGCGCAGCATTAATATTGTGACCATCGAGTCCGATCTGGATCTATCCCAGGTAGAACAGGTGAAAAATGATATTTTTACCAACCCGGTGACTCAAGTTTCGAGCCTGACACCGCTTGATATCGATTTTGACTGGTGTATCTGGATTGGGTTTCGGCCCGGGGTCAAAGATAATCCCGGGGCAACTGCAATGGAAGCCATTACGGATCATTTGGGTAAAACCTTTGGATTAGATGAGGGTGTTTATACCTCAAAACGGTATTGTCTCAAAGGAGACAGTCTTGTCCGTGAAGACATAGAGA
>JAWSVH010000285.1:0-887 GCA_033852015.1 Desulfobacula sp. | reverse complement strand
CTTGTCCGTGAAGACATAGAGAAACTGGCGTCTGAGTTGTTAGCGAATGGTATTATTCAGCAGTTTAAAGTATTTTCAATAAAGGAATGGGATAAAAAAATTGGTGCAAATGTTAAGCCGGCCAAGGTAACTTTAGACCATGTTCCGTGCTTTGAAGTTATTTCAATTGATTCTGATGCGCAGTTGGCAAAGATATCCGATGAAAGGAATCTGGCATTGAACCCAAAAGATATCCCCGTGATTCGAGAATATTTTTTAGACCCTGATGTAATCGCCTCTCGAAGAAAAGCCGGGCTTGAAAAACCAACAGACTTAGAGTTGGAGTATATATCCCAGGCCAGATCCGATCATTGCAACCATAATACATTTCAAGCAATCTTTAAATATACGGATGCTTCAACTGGAGAAACCGTAATTGAAGATAATTTGTTTAACAAATATATCAAAGAACCCACTTTAAAGCTTAAAGATGAAAAAGATTGGGTGATCTCAGTTTTGTGGGATAATGCCGGCGTAGGTACCTTTGATGAAGAAAATAATTATGTGGTTACCGGTGAAACCCATAACTCACCATCTAATATGGAAGCCTATGGCGGTGCGATTACGGGTATTGTAGGTGTGTATCGAGATCCCATGGGAACCGGATTGGGTTCAAAATTGTTCATGGGCAGCTTTGGATATTGTGTGGGTAACATTAATTATAGTGGTCCTTTAAAACCGCCACTGCATCCCCGTCGTTTGCTTGATGGAGTGATTGAAGGGGTCAAAGATGGTGGAAACAAAAGTGGTGTTCCAACAACCTTTGGTCAAACCCTGTTTAATCCGGGGTACATGGGAAAAAGCCTTGTGTTTGTAACAGCGCTTGGCATTATGCCAAGTAAAGTGAA
>JAWSVH010000284.1:0-644 GCA_033852015.1 Desulfobacula sp. | reverse complement strand
TACCCATAAGATCCAGACGATCTGTGCTGGCTTGAAGGTTCTCTCGCTGTTTTTTAGCATCATGTGCATTTACATTGGCAACCAACCAGCCTTTACTTGATAAAGCATTTGCAAAATTTTCAGCAAACCAGTTAACATCCTCACCACCAAAAAAAACATTCTGTTTTTCAATTCCCCGATGTTGGCATGAACGCTTAACCTGATCGAGTAGATACCTAATGCCATCTGGTGTGTTTTTTACGGAAAAGGGTTTTCGAAGCACATCTCCATTACCATTGCAAAATAAAACTACGTGGTCATTTTGAGCATAATCAATGGGAACACACATTACTTTTGCATTGTTGCCAGCCTTTTCAAAAAGGCCCATGAGTTCTTGACTTTGGTTTGGATAAATATTTTGTTTCTTCATGATGAACTCCCTCTTTTGTGTGACACCTTCTTTGAGCTACTTGAAAGTGCAAATATTATCTCCAATAAAAACGGATGATAGTTATCAAAAGAGTGTCACCTCCAATAAAAAAAATGTATAGAGAAAAGTCAAAATTTTCAAATTGTTAAACTGAGAGATTTGATCGTGGCCGCTGAGAGAGTTTAATTGAAGGTTCACTCGCCGCCCCCGAAATCAATCTCTCAGAACCGTACCA
>JAWSVH010000090.1:0-20114 GCA_033852015.1 Desulfobacula sp. | reverse complement strand
CCAGAAAAAAGGCAAAAACCAACGTAGCTGGGAAAGTGATATAGTATGGAATATTATAGGTAGAAAGCAACATAAATGCCGTAAATACCGGCAGGAGTGCCATTTCTCCCTGCACAAAGTTGGGTACCTCCGAAGCCTTGTAGATCAATACCATTCCCAGACCCATCAACGCGTATGAACTACCGACCGCAATACCACTGAGTACCATCTGTAAAAAATCGATCATTGCAATCCTCTTTTAATTTTCTTCATGTAATCAATTATTTTAAAACGGCCATGTCATCCAATATTTTTTAAATCGTATCCAGATACCAAATATACCAAGAGGTTCAAACAACATGATAAGGATCAAAATTAGTCCAAATACAATTAATTGGATATTAGAAACACCGGTAAGCGTAAAATAAGATTCAGACAGGGTCCTTATCCAATCACCAAAATATGGAACTTCAAGAATATTTCGAAGCTGCAGGTCAAGAAAACTGAGCAGACAGGCGCCCGCAACAGATCCCATGATGGAGCCCAAACCGCCCACTGTGACCATGGTCAGAAACATAACCGACATAAACATGCTGAAAAGTTCAGGTTCGACAAACCTGAGGACAAAAGCATAAAGACCGCCGCCAACAGCAGCATAAAATGCACTGACAGCAAACGCCAGGGTTTTATAAATAGTTAGGTTGACCCCGGTCGTTGAAGCAGCAATATCGGCATCCCGAATTGAGATAAAGGCTCGCCCAACTTTCGTTTTTATAATATTTCGGGCGATAATCACCAAAGCAATCGTAATGGGGATCAGAACAAAATAAAAGTCCTTATCTGTCTTGACGTGCCAGGCGCCAATGGTCAGTTCCGGAGCGTGCAGCCCTTGGCGTTCTCCGAACATTTTAATCTTACCAATAATCTGGGTGATGGTGATACCAAATCCCAGAGTGGCGATGGCAAGATAGGGGCCTTCTAAGCGCAAAGCTGGCAAACCGAGCAGAAAACCTATCAAAGCTGCCACAAGACCTGCAGTCGGAAGCGCCAGTAAAAAAGGAAAGTGTGCATGGGTCATCAGAACAATGGTGCCATAGGCACCGATAGCAAAAAATCCAGCATGTCCCATTGAAATCTGGCCCGTGTACCCCACCAGAAGATTCAGGCCCACGACAACAATCACATTGATGGCCATAAAGTTAACAACATAAACATAGTAGTTTTTCGCAACGAAGGGAAAAATGGCGAGAAATAAAATCAGAAGCCCCGTCCAAAAGATGATAGTTCCTGAGGTGAAAATCTGGACGTCCTCATAATAATCTCGTTTCATATCCATGGGGCACATTCTCCTGAAGCAATAAAGTCATAAAAAAAGCAGGAGACCGATATCAGAGCTTATTTCTACTTTTAGTATCGGAGACCTACAGTTTGTACAAGTTCAAAATCAAACAAACAATCTACCAAACCAAACCATTGTAAATTCAAGCAGCAGGACATACATAGCAAGCAAATTCCAATAGAGTCAACAGAAAAAAATAACAAGTTTTGTTTTTTGTAAACAGCGATTATCAAGATTAAAACTTGTTATTTTCAACATAGGCCTGCCTTTTACATTGTAAAATGTATAAAAACTGGCAAAAAATTCAAATCAACATTTTTTTTTGTTCTTTTGTCAGACTTTTTGATAGACATTCATTTAAAAAAACAAAACTATTTGTTTCGCGCACCTAACATTTACATCTTCTAAAAACGAGTTATCTTAATCATATGTTTAATGAAACAATGGGGGGATATAATATGTATACCAAAAATCAAATCTGCGAAAAAATCAGAACGGTATATCCGAATATCGGCGCATGCGGCATCGATTTAAATGTAAACTACGACACAGATAACCATGCCTGGTCAGTTCTTTTAAAAAGAGGCAAAACGCAATTAAAAACATTTATCGATGAAGAAGATGCAAACATCTGCATGGAAGGTAAACAATGTATTGGGCTTGGACTACAGATCTCCCAGCTCAAAGATAATATACAACAATTAAGATTGTCTTGATTTAGATCAATGTTATTAAACTGAAACCACGATATAAAGAGCCCAATTCTAATATTTATAGGTGATAATAAAATGGGGAAAAGGGCTTTTGTCAGACGATTCATACAGATTTTATTTTTGATCCTTGTGGTCAACATCGGGGTTAAATTTAGCCTGTTTGTCTCCCAGATAGATGCCGGGGCATTGCCAAGTTTTGAAAGACCGCCAGGTGTTGAAGCCTTTCTTCCCATCAGTGCGCTGGTCAGCTTAAAACACTTTCTTTTTACCGGAACCATCAACCGGATACACCCATCTGCGTTGGTAATTTTTTTAATTGCCTGCTTAACAGCACTCCTGGCAAAAAAAAGTTTCTGCGGCTGGATTTGCCCATTCGGACTTTTATCTGAATATCTGAACAAGCTGCATTTATATATTTTTAAAAACGGTATTCCCATCCCTTTTTGGATTGATTTAATGCTGCGAAGTATCAAATACATGATCGCAGGATTTTTTGTTTGGAGTATTTTTTATGCCATGCCGGCAGTCAGCATCGAGCAATTTATCCAGAGTCCTTACAATCGGTTTGCAGATATCAAAATGCTCAAGTTCTTTACCCAACTTTCCAGCACGACTGGGATTGTCCTTTTGGTCTTATTTCTTTTGTCCATCATTATTCGAAATTTCTGGTGCAGATATCTTTGTCCGTATGGTGCGCTACTGGGTGTGATCAGCTTTTTAAGCTTTGGCAGGATCACACGGGACCTGTCCAACTGCACCGAATGCGGAAAGTGTGAAAAAAAATGTCCCGGCTTCATAAAAATAAGACAAAAGCATCAAATCCATTCATCAGAATGTACCGCATGTATGGAATGTGTTAACATTTGCCCTGAAAAGAATGCCATTGGTTTTTCTCTCTTTTCCGGCAAACTTCCTGTCACTTCATTATCACTCGCCCTGGTTCTGGTCCTGCTGTTTTTTTCAGGTATTATTCTGGCAAAGACATCGGGAAACTGGCAAAACCAGGTTTCAAAACACGAATATCTTCGATATGCTATGCAAAGCCAGTTTGCTCAAGATGGCCGTACAGCGATGGATCCAGAGAAAATGGAAAAAATGATAAAAATGATGCAACTGAGACAAGCACAAGAAAACCGGCCATAATCATAAACACCTGTCTTTAAATTTGCTTTGTATGCCGACCATTTACCAATCCTGAAATCCAAAAGATAATTCCTATTTTTCAGTTCTGGCATCTAACTTGCTAATTATAGTTGCCAGAATTGTTTTACATTCAACAACAGGGTATTTTATGGATCCTATTTCAGGAACTGGGATAGAGAAAAGGGGCAGTCCTGCGCCATTCTTGAACCGTTCTCGAACAAATCTGTTTTCCGATTCACTCAAGCTTGCAAAAGCAGACGGACTGTTACGGCCGACAGCTCAGCATGGAAAATGGATACAGATTCGTCAAAGAAATGACGGCCTCGCTGTTGAAATAGCGGATATCCTTTTAAAACGTCATGCACTGATCGAGAATTCTATAAAGGGTCAGCCATTTGACCGATCCATTTTTGATGCTCTGACCAAACGACTTGAAAAGAATGATATCCATCTTTTCAGAAGTGATGTTCTTTTCAAAGAAGCGCCTGTAGCAACAAAAATCAGCTCAAAAAATAGCTTGAAGTCTGGTTTATCTGCCCTTATGGATCAGGAAAAGGCACCACTGACTGGACTGGAAACAAAGGAGACACCAGATAGGATCGTTACCCAAAAAGTCCATAACATAGAGAACAGGCCGTTTCAAATTTCCGATGAGACCCTTCTTGTTTTGAATGCAGAATATAAACAGTATCTTTTAAACAACGGATTGGTCGGATATGGGGATTCAAAAAACCTGTATTTACCGTTGGAAGAGATTACCAGGACCCTTGATTTCAAAATTGATGTGGATTCAAATAATGGAACAGCAACGGGATGGTTTGTTTCCGAAGACAGAAAATTCACCCTCGATCTGTCAAAGCGGCAGGTGATTTCAGATGGAACCCGGATGGATATCCCAGAAGGTGCTGTTGTTACTGCTGATAATGAATTCTATGTGAATGTCAGTCAACTTTCCAGGTGGTTTCCTGTGGATTTTAAACTTGATTTTCCAAGTCAGGCTGTGAAGATTGAACCCAGAGAGCAACTGCCTTTCCAGGCAAGGATAGAAAGAGAACAAGCCTGGAAAAGCTTAAAGGGAAGCTCGCAACTTAGCGATGCCCGACAACCGCGTCTGTCCTCTGAATATAAATGGCTCAGCGTTCCTTCTGTTGATGTTGGTATTACAAGTTCGTACACTGATGGGACAGATAATAACGATGGGTATAAATCGGGCTTTTATCTTCTTTCCAAAGGAGATCTGGGGAAAATGACCTCCGAGGTCTATCTTGCAGGAGAGGATGAAGATGGATTGAAAAATACCCGCCTGAGCCTTAAAAGAGAAGATCCGGACGGGAAATTATTGGGGCCGTTAGAAGCAAAATCCGTGGCAATTGGAGATATCCGTACAATCGATATGCCGGTACTGGGAGGGGGCGAAACTGAGAAAGGGTTTAGCATCAGCAATGAAGATCTGCACCGGTCAAGAGAGTTTGATACCACATTTTTTGAAGGCAATCTTCCTCCAGGTTGGGATGTTGAAGTTTACAGAAATAAGATACTGATTAATAGCACACGGGTAGGGGCTGAGGGTAGATACAAGTTCAATGACATCCCCGTATATTACGGGAAGAATGATTTTGAACTGATTTTCTATGGTCCCCAGGGACAAAAAAAAGTCGAGACAAAGCGGATTAATGTTGGAAGCGAATTATTAAAAAAAGGAAAAAGCGAATACAATGTATCCATAAGCCAGAATGATACCCATGTGTATGATCCTGACAAAACCAGCAAAACGATAGATGATGGATCCATCAAACTGAATGCGGACTATAATTATGGTTTAAAGGAAAATCTGTCAATCGGTGCAGGAGTTTCAAGCCGTGAAATTTTCAATGAACGTCATGATTATTTAAGTGCCGGGGTAAAAGGAAATTTCAAGGGGATATACTTAAGTAGTGATATCGTGCATGACACAAAAGGCGGAGATGCCATTGAACTTCTCTCGCAGACTGGGGTTGGTAATTTTGATTTAAGGCTCAAACAAAGATTTTACAATGATTTTATCGATGACGGTGAAGCAGGATCATTGGACCCGTTAAAATCAAAAACAGATGTGTCGATATCAGGCCTGCTCAGTGAGATTCCTCTTTTACCAGACATCCCTTTTACATTATCCTATAAGGAAAACAAAAGAGAGGATTCCGGATACCGGGCCTTGAGTTCCAGATTGGCCGGAACGCTTGGGAACGTCAGGGTGAATAATTATCTGAAATGGACAGACACAAATTCTTTATATAGTCGTTCATCCGTTATTGATGGAAATCTCCAGGCAAGCACCCAGCTTGGCGACCACAGGCTCAGAGGACAATTGGATTATGAAATTGATCCTCAAACAGAAATAACCAGCACCCAGATTTCACATTTCTATAATATTTCCAACGACCTGAGTTCAGAGTTATTGCTGAAAAAAGAATTAAATGAAAATGATGACATATCTGGGACACTTAAATTCAACTGGAACAATGGAGACTATATCTTGTCACCGCAAGTGTCCTATAACTCGGATGGAGAAGTGAGTGCATTCTTATCTTTTTCCACATCCTTAGGCATGGAGCCCAGGTCAAAGAAAGTTCATGCATCCTCAATGCAAATGGCAGATAAAGGGTCTGTCTCAGTGAGGGTTTTTAATGACAAAAATAATAATAAAATCTTTGACCGTGATGATGAATTAATAGAGGGTGCAACCATAAAAGCACCACAATCGTTTCAAGAAGCACAGACCGATGAGCAAGGCGTTGCATTTTTAAGCCGACTTGAAAAGAATAAACCCACTGATATTGTTTTGGATAAGGATACCTTAGAAGATCCATTCTGGGAACCTTCAACACCGGGGCATTCCATCGTACCCAGACCTGGGCATACCCAACTCATAGACATACCGGTAGTTACAACAGGCGAGATAGACGGGACTGTATTAACTAAAACCAATGATGGTAAAGAAAAACCCCTGCCCAATGTTTTGGTTCAACTTTTGGATGAAAAAGGCGAGGTCGTTCAAAGTGTCCGGTCTGAATATGACGGATTTTATTATTTTCCAAAAGTTTTTCCCGGAAAGTATTCAGTTCGAATTGATCCTGAGAAAACTCAATCCCAAGATAGAGCATCAGAGAAGGATAGAACATCAGAGAAGGACAGAACATCAGAGAAGGACAGAACATCGGATTTAATTAAAATTGAGATCGATAAAGAGGGAAGTGTTGCAAGCGGCAGGGACATTTTCCTTGAAAAAGAAGCGATTGCCGTCCGTCCGGGGCAGGCTCCTTCCAAGGATATCCGCCTTTCACAAGGAAAAGAAGACGGTTCTATCGAAACAGATCGTGGTGAAAAACCGGGTCGTTCAACAAAACAATTACAGCCCCCACAAGACAGCCAAAATATCCTGACAAATATTTTAGAAAGGGAACAATTACAAAAAGATTTCAGAAAATTAAAAACAGAGTATGACAGGCTTATTAAGTCCGAAGAAGAACATGAAGACATATCAGTATCTAAGCCTGTTCCAATACAACAGATCAGTGACATCAAAAAAGTTGACGGTCCACCCAGGCAGGCAAAATTCGGGCTCCACCTTTCATCTTACAGAACTCCTGAAAAAGCAGCTGCTGGGATTAAATATCTCTTAAAAAAGCATAAAGGCCTTTTGGAGGAAACTGATTTTACCATACAAAAAGTGAAGGTCTCGGATGAAAAAGGAATCTGGTACCGGGTTATCGCCGGCTCTTTTAAAGAGAATGAAAAAGCAGATCAATTGGGGAAAAAAATCAAATTGTCTGCCCCTTATTGTAAGGTCCTAACCTTAAAACATAAAAATGGAAATACCCAGGCAGGAATCCATTTGACGTCAGTTCAGACGCAAAAAAGCGCCTTGCTAAGCATTGCAAATTTAAAACACCAGTATCCTTCCATGTTAAAAGAGATGGAATTTACAATTAAAAACGTTGATCTTGGTCCGGAAATGGGGAAATGGAAACGGGTTATTGCAGGACGCTTTGAAAACAAATCTGATGCAAAAATCCTGGCCCGGAGAATAAAAATGAAATTACCCTATTGCAAAACAATTGAGATTGAGAAAGAAAATGAATTGGGCTTGCACCTGGCTTCTTACAGGACATTAGATAAAGCATCCGATGGCTTAAAGGGACTTCAGAAAAGATATGGGGCATTGATCGAAGATGAAAATTTTTCCATCCGGAGAACCGACTTAGGGAAAGACAAAGGGGTGTGGTACAGAATTATTTCTGGAAACTTTCAGTCCAGTGAATCTGCCGATGCCGTTAAGCGATCTTTAAACAAACTGAAGCAATATGCCAGGATCATTAAATTTTAACGGTTTAGTCTCTGGGAACAAGATTAAAATCTCTATAAGAGATCACTGGAGTGCGTTTGTTCTGGGAGTGCTGGGAAAATTCAACCCTGAGTTTTCCCTTGGTAAAATCCACTTTTTCCAGGGATTGAAGCGGAATGGCAAATGTCCGAGAAACGTCCGGAATATAGATTCCAACACTTTCTCCTTTTCCGATAAGGGTTTTGTCTGAGCCAGCAATATGACTGACAACCACATCCCCAAAAGCAGAATAACTGCCTGAGCGGGATAGAGTAATGATTGCCGCCAGGCCGGAAGGGATCTGGGGATGTTTTTGAAGAACAATTTTTGCCGGGCTTACCGCCGCCTTTACTTTGCCATGCTGAATCACCACCGGGATAGTTACACCCACAAGCAAATCAATATTAATTTGGGATTTGGCGGGTACATTGTTTTTAGATGTTGATGAACTTACTTGATCAGCCAGGGGCATAAAGCGTATTCGAGTTTGATACTCTCCTTCGGGAAGATCCGCCGGCTTACGCACCATTAATTTGACCACCTGGCGCGTCCCGGGTTCAATGGTTGCCTGTCGGGGTGAAAAGCGGATCATGGACTGTACAAATTTGTCTTCTTCTGTTTCATTTTCTACAAAAGCCAGCTTACCCTCTGCATTTTTACGCAGGGTGACCAAAGAAATACGATATTTGATGGGTTCAGAATTGGTATTAGACACATGCACAGTTGCCGTGCGCGTCCGCCCTTCAAACACAACCCGAACCGGATTGATCATCAGGGTTTTTGAGCCGGCATATGCCCATCCAATATCAAAAAACAGTATAAAAATAAGGAAAAAGGAAAAGAGAAACAATTTTTTATGAACATTTGCCATGTAGAGTACCTTTTTGTCGCTTAAGAATAATTTAAAATAATAGGAATCTGCGCTGTGTAGGAACCGTTCGCTTGGCCTGCAGCAAGCGTAATGACACCCCCTAAACTGATTGTCAAGGGAAGCCCTCCTCCCAGAGTGTCAGCTCCTCCGACATTGTACTGGGAATTGATATCAATGGAGACAAGCTGAATACTGTTAGGACTTGAAGCCATGGTAACAGTAACCGGATAGATAATATCAACATGTTCAACAGTCGCAGAAGTGACAGTAATCAAACCACTGTTACCACCGATAACCACTGAATTTGATGCAGCTACGGGCACGGCTGGCCCGCCTGCGGCGGCAATGGTAATGGTATCACCGCCCGGATGCAGATCAATGGTGCCAAAAGAGACAAGTTGGCTGACCACTGCACTTGCCCCCATGCCATGAACAGGAAAAACCAGTGCGATGCTCCATAATATCAGCCAGAAACGGATAATGAGACTTTTTTTCCAAAAGGACGGCATGTCGGTTACCCAATTATTTATGAATAATTAATTGTTATATTCATGCTACCGGAATAAGTTCCGGTGGCTTGACCTGAAGGAATGACGATGGTTCCCCCCAAATAAATATAGAACGGGTTGATACCATCGGTGGCAACACCCGTTTCTGAAGAAAAGGTTGCAATGGTGGCTGCGACAATGGTCAAAGTATTTCCCCCACTTGTCAGGGTCACATCTGCAGCCGGATAGACGACAGCAACCGAAGCAATCACACCGCTGGTGATGGTGATCAGCCCGCTGGTTTCTCCGGTAACAATAGAAGAAGCGGTAATTGTCGCGGCCGTTGTTGCTCCACCTGAGGCGTCAATAGTAACCGTATCACCGGCCGGGTCCAGATCAATGGATCCAAAATCCAAATCTGTGGTCGCTGTTTCGGTAATGGTCGATGTAATAATTGCATCTACACCCACCGCAACAACTCCGGCAATGGATGTCGGCAACACCAAAATGTTAAAGGCTATCAAGAGAATCCCTGCAATAACGCCTGATCTATTCAACTTCATCTTCATCATCTTTTTCCTCCTTGAATAACAAACACCCATAGATACTCTGTATTAAAGATAATTCGGCACAACCTGAAGATATCTTAAAAAATATTATTATCTGTACTTTTATACTATCTCTGGACGGAATTAATCAATGACAAAAATTTCTCTGCCCTCCAGAGCTATTCTTAAAGTTTAAATCCATCTATGCATCGCGATTCCCATGAAGACAAATTTGTTTTGCACTCCTAACATTTACTTCCTATAAAAATGAGTTATCTTAATTGTATATTTTCATATAAACCGATTGAGCTTAGCTTAAAGGAGTTAAAAAATGGGATCAAAAATAACCTGCCCGGAATGTAATGGTCATAAGTTTATTGCCGGAAACTGTGAATGCAATATGGAATGGAGAACATCAGATAGTCAAGATGGAATGGATGACTGTATATGTGAACCTGATCAAGAATGTCAGATATGTAAAGGAACCGGTTTTATTCATTAACCCTGGAGAATGACATGCTGGATAATGGAATCATTGATCATATTGAATTTGACAATCAATTTGTAAAAAGTCTGCCCCCGGACCCGGAAATTAAAAATTTTCGACGTCAGGTGGCAGACGCTTGCTATTCAAGGGTTATTCCAGCTCAGGTGGCAGCACCAAAGCTGGTTGTATATTCTAAAGAAATCGCCAAGGATTTAGGATTTTCAAAAAAATTTTGTGAATCAGACTATTTTACCCAGGTATTTTCTGGCAACATGCTGATACCGGGCATGGACCCATACGCCATGTGTTATGGCGGCCACCAGTTTGGCAACTGGGCAGGTCAACTGGGAGATGGCCGGGCCATAAATCTGGGCGAAATCCTCACTCCCAGATCGGAGCGAAAAGCGTTGCAGCTCAAAGGGGCAGGCCCCACACCCTATTCCAGGAGTGCTGACGGGCTGGCAGTTCTGCGCTCTTCGGTGCGTGAATTTTTGTGCAGTGAAGCCATGTTTCACTTAAGAGTACCCACCACCCGGGCCTTAAGTCTTATCTTGACGGGTGAACAAGTTGAACGAGACATGTTTTATGACGGCCATCCCAAGCTTGAACCCGGTGCTGTTGTCTGCCGGGTGGCGCCTTCTTTTATTCGATTTGGCAATTTTGAAATTTTCTCTTCCCGAAGTGATATAAAGGTGTTGAAACAACTTGCAGATTATACCATCAGAACTGATTTTCCCCATTTAGGAGAGCCTTGCCCTGATGTATATGCCCAATGGTTTAAAGAAATCTGCGACACCACCTGTGACATGATTGTTCACTGGATGCGAGTGGGCTTTGTCCATGGCGTCATGAATACGGACAATATGTCTATTTTAGGACTGACCATCGATTATGGTCCCTATGGATGGCTGGAAGACTATGATCCAGGATGGACGCCAAACACCACCGATGCGGGAATGAAACGCTATTGTTTTGGGAACCAGTCCCAGATTGCCCTTTGGAACCTGGTCCAACTTGCCAATTCCATTTATCCGCTCATTGGAAAACCCGAGCCACTCCAAGATGCAGTGAACCATTTTAAAACATCCTATGACCGTCGATTTAATAGCATGATGGCCTGCAAATTGGGACTAAAAGCTTTTGAAGCTTCAACAGATGACGCTTTAATCAAAGATCTGCTGAATATTTTATCCCTGGTAGAGACCGATATGACGCTTTTTTTCCGGAACCTGGCCCTGGTTGATAGTAATAAAAGGGTAGATATTGACAAAAAGGTTGATATAAAAACATTAACCGCACCTTTGATGGATGCATATTATCGACCAGACCAGATTGACCCGGATTATTTAAACCATTTAAAAACATGGTTTGAACGCTATAAAAAACGCATTGACACAGATCCGTTGTCTGCTGATCAAAGACACAAACAGATGAATAAGGCCAATCCCAAATATGTACTTAGAAATTATCTTGCGCAACTGGCCATTGAACAGGCTGAACAGGGAGATTTTTCCAGGGTTCATCAACTGCTTGACGTAATGCGCCATCCTTATGATGAACAACCAGGAAAAGAAGAATTTGCAAAAAAACGCCCGGACTGGGCAAGAACAAAGCCCGGGTGTTCCATGCTTTCATGCAGCTCTTAAACAGATACGTTTTTATCCTTTGATCACCCGGGGAGTGATCATCTGGTGCTGGGGGCAAATAGACTTTGGATTCTGATACACAGCTCCGGCAAAAGCTTTCATATAATTTCTCAGGGCACTCATTTTTACCACTTCATCCACCATACCATGTTTGGCACAATAAGCAGGACGGGAGTTATCATAATACTCTTTGGCCTGTTGATTCATCTTGTCTATGATAGGTTCAAGAGGTCGGCCGGCATCTTTTTCTTTGAGCAGTCGCCTTGAATAGCTGGCAGCAGCGGCGGTTTCTCCGTGCATGACATAAATTTCTGTTGTTCCGACTCCCAGGGTAAAAGCATTATGGCGATTGGCTGTCGGGCCACCCATAAGATAATGGGCGGCTGCAGTTCCTTTTCTTAATGTGACCAACATCATGGGAATATCCGTTTGCTGAATAGAATAGACCAGGGTCGATCCCAGGCCCAGAAGCTCGGCCTTTTCTGCAATATCACCCACATCAACACCTGTCGTATCCTGAAACCAGACCAGGGGGATTCTATCACGCCCACAAAAGGTGACAAACTCACTAATCTTGATCAACCCCTGACGGTAAAGCTTGCCCCCCATACTGCCACCATAATCTGCATACTCCGGGTAATCTTCTCCCAGCCATCCCTGGTTGTTACCAATAACGCCCACAAGATATCCATCGATTTTAACAAGGGCTGTATAAACTTCCGGACCATAATCAGGTTTAAATTCCATGTGTTCACTACCATCAACCAAACGGGCCATCACCTGTTGAAAATCATATACCCGCTTCTGGTTATGGGGCAAAAGATGATAGATATCTTCCATGGGAAATCTCGGCGATTTGGGCTGTGCCACCCTGAAAAATTTAGGATTATAGGCGGGCATATCTTTCATATACTCTTTGATGCCGTCAAGCACGCCTTCTTCCTTGTCATATACATACCGGAAAAAACCCGTCTCATCATGATGGATTTCCACTGATCCCGGTGGTTTTGCCGTATAATTTCTTGCGGATTCGATCAATTGCTCCGCACCTTCAAGATCAAAAAATCCTTTTGGAGACATACCGCTTAAAATACCGCCACCACCCACGGCCATGTTACAGTCCTTATGCGCAAACAATATGCCGGGGCTGCCCGCCTGGTAGCCACCACCGGCTGGATTTGTCCCGTAGATGCCTGCCAGAATTGGAATCCCGGCCTGGGCAAGTTCTGCATGGCGATAAAAAGCGGTACCGCTTCCGCGCCGGTTGGCATAAAACTTTTCCTGATGGGTCAGTTTTACGCCACTGCAATTCACCAACCATACCAACGGGATATTCAGGCGTTTTGAAAGGTTAGTCACCCGAAGAATATTTTCCGGCTGCCCCGGAAGCCAGGCACCGGCCATGACTTTATTATCAAAGCCTGCCACCACACACCACCGACCGGAAATCTTTGCTAAACCATCAATAACATTTGAGGTTCCTTCTACATTATCTTCGGGATTAAACAGGGTATGAAGTGGATTCCAAGTATCAGCATCCACAAGATATTCAAGGCGCTGCCAAACCGTCATTGCACCTCTTGCATTTATTTTTGAAGTAGGCAATCCTGCATCTTGGACTTTTTGAATTTCATCATCAATACCCGCTTCCACCATTTTGATCTGCACCACATTTTCTTTTGAGCTTAATATCTGCCCTTTTTTAAGTGCGGTTCCAAATGGTGTCATCGTTTCAAAATATTGCTTCATTTAAGACTCCTGATTTAAAATAGTGTGCCTTTGCCTGCTTGACATTAAACAAGGCTTTAAGTATAGACCAAACGTATCTTTATAAAGAATAAATATTTGAACTAATTTTTGTATAAAGGAAATAAACATGTCAACCCAAATTTTAAGCCCCATGCCCGGTAAAATAATTGAACTCCTTGTAAAAGAAGGAGATACCGTTCTCGATGGACAAGAATTATTGGTTCTTGAAGCCATGAAAATGGAAAACCCTATCTGTGCCTCCTGCGATGGAACCATCAAAAAACTTGCGATCGCTTTAGATGACCAGGTGGCTACAAAACAACTTCTTTTGGCTATTGAATAATCTAAAATCGGCAACTTATTCATATGCTGTTTCCGGATAATAATTGGTTGTCTTTAAGGCAACAAGCAATTGCTGTACAGTTATGATAGGAGTTGGAAAAACGGTATAGGCTTTACCAATATTTTCAGGGCCATGGGCATCTGAACCGCCTATTTTCCCCCATCCCATCTGATCCGCGGCATTACAAGCCTGGTTATTTTCCCCAGCAGACGCACTACCGTTTATAACTTCAACAGCGACCACATCCTTAAATGACAACAGGTGATCCCCCAATTTACCACCAAACATATCCGGCTGGTAGGGATGTGCCGGAATACAAACCCCTCCTTTTGAATCCACCCACTCAATCACATGCTGCATTGGCATCTGGGACGGCATATCACCGCGGCCCATATTAATTCCAAACACCAGAAGATGTCCTTCCTTTGCTTTATATTCCATTCCCCGAATAATCGGAAATCCTGTTTTTTTACTGATAGCATCGAATGGTTCACTGATTTCAAAAGAGTGGTGTTCTGTAATGCAGACAGCATCCATTTTTGCTTTTTTTGCAAACGCCACCACCTGATCCGGCTGTATGATAGAGTCCTGCCCTAAAACCGAATGAATATGCATATCAATTTTGAACATATGTTTTTTAAATCCCCATGCCGTATTCTTTTATTTCATCTTAATTTTTACTTTTACTTTTATGAAGCGTAGCAAATTTTTATTTAGGACACAAGCGCAGCAAAACATTGTTCTGTCATGCGAAACAATACCGAAAATTAAAAAAGGAGGATGGCGAATTTAGACGTGAAGAAGGGGAAATAATCCTATTCTTTCTTAGACCGTTTGTTCAAAAATTTTAACGCTTGAATTTTATCCGTAAAAACTTCAATCTCCTGGGAGGCTAATTTCAACATCGCTAAAATCTTTTCAAATTCAGGGGTATCTGGTATCTCATCAAACAATATTGCCATTTTCCTTGAACCGAGCACCTTCGAATGCGCTTTCATACCCTTTAAGAACAGTTGCACATCCAAAATATTATAGATAAATTTTTGTCCCGACATATCAACCAGGCGCCGGGTGATACCGTCACCTCTTTTGACCTCTATGGCCTGTTCAATTTCAGAAAGAACATCCATGATGGAAATCTCTCCCTTGGCCTTTAGAACCACAATATTCTTTTCATTATCAATGATGTATTTAAATGACATAGCGAATTTCCTCTAAAAAAATCATTATTGCCTGTGCAATAACTTTATCATTTATGCATTAACATAGATAGAGAAGTATAAAATAGTATTACACGCCAACACCAAGACCCAAGTCACTATGGTTTATTCACGAACGGTTCCACAAATATCAAGAATTCGCCGAATTTATTTTCTCTTGACAGGAACAGCAAAATTTTGTTTATGTTATAAGCACATAGCAAAACAACGTTTTGCTATTCGAAACAAAACCGAGATTTAAAAGGATAACAGATGGTTCAAGCAACACCAAAACATAATTCCATTGAAAAAGCATTGGAAATCATGCTCAAATTCCAGGATACAAAGCCCTCTTGGGGTATCAGAGAATTAGCTACCCGACTCAATTTCAGCCCTGCAACAGTCCAAAGAATACTCCAGACTCTCAAATCATATGAATTTGTCCGGCAGGACCCGGATACCCGGCAATATTTTATCGGTAATGTCTTTTACCGATTTCTTGAGAACCTGAATAATTCAAACAATCTAGTCCGCATTGGAAGACGGTTCATGGAAAGCCTTCTTACCAAAACTCAAGAAACTGTTCACCTGAATATCATAGAAGCAAATCTTCGTATCTGTATAAATAACATGGAATCTGCCAATGAACTGAAAGCCAGCATGCCCATTGGCAATCAAAGCCCTCTTTATGCAGGGGCATCTGCAAAGTGCCTGTTGGCCTTTTCCACAAAAGAGTTCCAGGATGATTATTTTAAGGCCACACATCTTACCCCGGTCACCAAAAACACGATTATTCTGCCAGATAAACTACAAGAAGAACTTCACCAGATAAAGAAAAAAGGATACGCAGTCAGTTTAGGAGAAAGAACGCCAGGCTTAGGATCTATAAGCGCCCCGGTTTTTGATTATAATGGCAAAGTTATTGCCAGTCTGAGCCTTGCGGTACCCGAAGTCCGATTCAAACAAAAATCTCATCAATTACATTGCATCGAATCATTGCTTCATGCCGCCAAATCATTCTCAAAAGGAATGGGGCTGAACAAATCATAAGTACATAGGAGAAACAATGGATTTTAAATTATCAACAGAACTTTTAATGCTCCAAAAAGAAATTAGAAAATTTGCGAACAAAGAGATAAAACCCTATGCAGATGAATGGGACGAAAAACACTATCTCCCCATTGATGAAGTAATAAAACCCTTAGGAGAATTAGGTTTCTTCGGCACGGTTATCCCGGAAGAATATGGCGGTGAAGACATGGGTTTTTTGGCCGCCATGATCATCACAGAAGAAATCGCCAAAGCCTCTTCTTCTTTAAGGGTCCAGGTAAATATGCAGATGTTGGGATGCAGTTACACCATTTTTAGGTATGGCACCCAACAAGCCAAAGAAAAATATATAAAAAAATTATGCTCAGCAGAGTATATCGGCGGGTTTGGTATCACAGAGCCGGATGCCGGTTCAGATGTCATGGCCATATCTTCAACCGCCCAGGATAAGGGCGACCACTGGATTTTAAATGGTTCCAAAACCTGGATATCCAATGCCAGTGTTGCCGATGTCTTGATCTGTTATGCATATACTGACAAAACAGCAGGTTCCAAAGGCCTTTCCGCCTTTATCGTAGAACCTAAAAATTTTACAGGCATTAAAACTTCTGGTCTGGATAAACTGGGCTCCCACTCTTCTCCCACAGGTGAAGTTTTTTTAGACAACGTAAAAGTCCCCAAAGAAAATATCCTGGGTAACCCGGGAGATGGTGCCAAAATTGTTTTTTCTTCTTTAAGCCAAACCAGACTATCCGCAGCCGCAGGTGGAGTGGGCCTGGCACAGGCATGCCTGGACGAAGCCACTAAATATTGTAACGAAAGAAAACAATTTGGCAAAAAGATCGGCCATTTTCAAATGAACCAGGATATGATTGCCCAGATGACCGTGCAGGTGGAGACTTCCCGTTTGCTAACATACAAAGCTGCCTGGGCAAAAGACCAGGGCAAGCTTAACAATGGCTTAGATGTTGCTATGGCTAAATATATGGCCGGAGAAGCGGCCACCCTTTGCTCCAACTTTGCCATGAGAATTTTAGGCGCTTACGGATACTCTACAGAATATCCTGTGGCCCGGTATTACAGAGATGCACCAACCTATTCCATGGTAGAAGGATCTGCAAACATCTGTAAAATGATCATTGCCATGGATCAACTGGGTTTTAAAAAAGCCAACCGATAAAAAGGAACAATAATGGAAGATACAGACCGGCAAAAAACCATCACATGGAAAGATCCTAAAAACAATGCCAGAGATACGGCCTCGATTTCCGGGCTGGATTACCTGACCGGTGTTAAAGATGGAACGATTGAACCACCACCGATTGCACACCTTGTGGGATATCGACCCGCAAAAATAGAAAAGGGATACGCTGTTTTTGAACTTGACCCGCAAGAATACCACTACAACCCGTTTTCCACGGTTCACGGTGGGATTACCACAACGGTTCTGGACACCGCAATGACAGCCTGTGTCCTGACCACACTTCCCAAGGGAATAACCTGTTCAACAGTGGAAATAAAGACAAACTTTATCCGTCCAATCACAGCTAAAACCGGCACCCTTTATTGTGAAAGCACACCGATTAATATCGGCAAAAAACTGGCCACCGTACAAGGCACACTAAAAGATAAAAATGGCACCTTATATGCCCATGGCACAAGCACACTTATCATCATTAAAATTGGACATAGATAGCATTTATACGTTATTCAGGGATTTTCCAAGGATGGTATTCCATACGCCGTCCGGGCATCGTCTTTCTATAATATGAACATTTTTAGATGCCAGAGAATCCAATACTTTTTTGGCCTCGCTATTTAAAAGACCGGACAGGATAAACCACTTTTTATCCAGCAAAGAAGCATCCTCAATCATGTGCTGCATAACATCATAATGGATATTTGCCACCAAAAGATCACAGGGGATGGACATTATCTGTTCCCCTCTCGCCTGGAACGCCAGCACCTGATCCTCAAATCCATTAAGATGGATATTGTTCAACGTGGTCTTTACCGCCAAATAATTAAAATCACATGCCATCACCTGTTTACAGCCAAGAGCCGCTGCCCCAAGAGATAAAAGGCCCGTCCCAGTGCCAATATCAACCACCGATTCAATAACATGCTTTGTGCATAATCTATGAATCAAATAAAGGCAGTCTTCGGTGGTTTGATGGCGGCCGGTCCCGAATACGACTCCCGGATCCAGCAAGATAGGTTTTATATTTCCATCTGATTCAGGCATATTCCAGGGTGGATAAATACATAAATCATTTACATAATAAGGTTCGATTTTATCCCCATGCCACTGTTCACCTGTCATCTCATATTTATCAACAAGAAGGATGTCCCTGTCTTCTTCAAGAATTTGAGCAATAATTTCATCACACGGCTGGGAAAAAAACAAAAAAGAGACGTCATCATCCACCCATGTTCCTAAAAAAGAATCATGCGTCTCTATTGGCTTGTCTATCTTCGGGACTCCGTCAAAATAATAAATATACAATTGATCATATGGATTTTTCATTTTTCTCTTTTTCTTTAAACGCAGGCAAAAACAGATTAAACTTTGTTCCTTTACCCACTGTGCTTTCTACTGTTGTAAACCCGTCATGGTTATCAATAATACCATACACCGAAGCCAGCCCTAACCCGGCGCCGGAACTGAAAGGTTTGGTTGTGAAAAACGGATCAAAAACCCGTCTGAGATATTTGGTTTCTATGCCTTTTCCCATATCCTGAACAGAAAAATGCACAAATCGGCCAGATACAATCTTATCCATACCCAGCTTCTTTTTTTCAAGCAAAATATTATTCGTTTCAATATTCACCTGTCCATTTTCTGGCATAGATTCAGATGCATTCAACAAAAGGTTCATAACAACATGCTCCATCTGGGAACGATCTGCATACACCATCCATAGGCCCTTGGTGTGCTTTGCATGAATAATTATATCCTTTCTTGTCTTTTTAAATATCTCAAGGTTCATCCGAATCACTTCATTGATATTCAATGGCCCAGGAGAATATTTACCGCTTTTGGCAAACCCAAGCAATTGTTTAACAGACTGGGAGCCTTTGTCCACAAGCTCTAAAATTTTTCTTGCTTTTACAATATTTGAGTGCCCCGGTTCAGATTGTTTTTGAATCAAAGATGCATATCCTGTAATCGCCATGAACAGATTATTAAATTCATGTGCAATCCCCCCGGCAAGCGTGCTAACTGCTTCAAGCTTCTGCACGTTCAACAGCCGATTCTCAATTTCTTTTTTCTCTTCTGCCTGAAAAGAGAGCTCTTTTTGGGTTTTTTCAAGATTTTTTTGACTCTTATGCAATCTGATTTCAAGATCATGAATTTGATCTTCAAGCTGGTCCCAGTTTTTAACAATCTTTTTTATAAGCTCCGAAAATACCTGTTTTAATCTTAAAACACTTTGGAGCTCATTTGACTGAACTTTAAATTGAGTTGAATCTAACCTTTGTTTCAGATTATTTTCCGCATCAAAGCGATTCAACTCAGATATTTTTGAAGAAAAACGTGTCATGGATATAAACGTGTCTTTAAACGCCCAAAAGATCACACCTGCCGATACAAACAATATAAAAAAACCTGTTCCCATAATCGTGAAAGCAACCATGAACAAATGTGTTTTTATTCTTTGTCTGGAGAACCCAACCCTAAAAGTCCCAAGTTGCATATTCAGATGGGTTACATCCCAGAAGGTATCTAAGATTGCCTCATTTTTTACCGCCATACACTTATTATTATGAACAATATCTTTATTTAGCCTGGAGGCATAAATAACAAACCGGGAGGGTATTTTATCCTCATTTCCTGTATGGATCATTTCAAACAACGGACGGGTAATATGCTCTATCGTTGCCGTTTTAGACTCTTTTTTCCCCTGCTTGTGTTCATCATCAGAAACCAGAACATCCCCGTTTTTATCTGTCAGCTCAAAATAAAGGATAACCGGATCTGCAGACATGGCATTTACAAGTACCTGCTTTAAATATTTCAGATCAGCGCCAGGCATTAAATCTGCAATGTTTCTTTTAATGGCCAGCGTTGCAGAATATATCCGGGAAAATTGTTCTTTTTGATATCTATTTTTCTCAAAAAACACTACCAATGCAGTAACTCCAAAAATAATTATCCCGATAATAATAAATACGGTTCCGAATAATTTTTTTTG
>JAWSVH010000089.1:0-26134 GCA_033852015.1 Desulfobacula sp. | reverse complement strand
GTCGTACTTTTATAATTTTTATCTCCCCTGTGATATGCATTGAAATCAATATAAAAATTGGGAATTTCAATCATCCCAATTTTATATGTTTTAGAGTTATGATTTAGGGTGACAATGGTTTTTTTAGCAGATTGTTCTTCTAATTTTACACGGTCTCTTTTAATTTGAATGGTTTTGGTTGAGTCATTTTTTTTTGCTGGAATAATTTTAAGTCTGACAAATGAATTTTTTGGCCCTCGGATTAATTTTACAACATGGTCAATTCGCTGACCAATGGTATCTTTTATTTCTCCTGCTTCACCTTGACCTACGCCAATGATTTTATCTCCAGGCATTAATAAATTTGATTTGTCGGCAGGTCCTTTGGGTATAAGGCGCACCACTTTGGTATATTCATATTCAGTTTGAAGTACAGCACCAATTCCTTCTAAAGATAAGCTCATGCGGATATCAAAATCTTCAGATGCTCTGGGAGCAAAGAATTGAGTGTGTGGATCAAAGCTGGCAGTGACACTGTTCATGAAAATTTGGAAAATATCATCAGAATCAGTCTGCAATAATCTTTTATGGCGGTTGGAATAGATCTTTTCAAGTCTGTCAGTAATATCGATATTTTTTTGATCTTCAAGGCGCATTGAAATAATGTGATTTTTTAACCCTTTTTTCCAGAGAGGGTAGAGTGATTTTTTGTTGGATACTCTTGTTCGAGAATCATTATCAATAACCAGAGTGCTCTCTTTTGTAAAGTCAAAGTCTGTTTTCCAAGTTTTAATTAGTGAGGAAATGTATTCCAGGCGTTCAACCGAACGATTCATATATAGGTTAAATATCGTAAAAGCGATGTCTATACGACCTTTTTTTAATTCATTGTCCAGTTGGAATTTATAGGGTTCAAATTGATTTATATCTTCGATGGTGAATAATTGTTTGCCGGGGTCCAGACTTTTAATGTAACGCCTAAGGATGGTGACGGATAATTGGTCATTAAGATTTTTTTCAAGATAATGGTAGTCTTCAAGGGCTTTAATGATTTCTGCACATTGATATTCGTGTCCAGGGTTGGGAACCAGAGGGGGGACGCTTTTTGCATACAAGGGCAATGCGTATAACACAAAAAGAAAGAGAAAGAAAAAACTTTTAATATAAGTTGAAAATTTAATTTTCAAGGCAGTCAATTTTTTAGTTGTCATTTTCCATATCCTTTGGTGTTTCAAAGCTAATTTTCCCTATTTTACCAGCTCGAAGTTCACGAATCAATGCTTCAGATGCTTTCTGAAGATCCACAATGCCACCTTTTTTAAGACATCCTTTTGCTGAACCTATTTTTTCGATGAGCGTTAACTCATCATTGGGTACCGTTTTTATAAACGGATACCGCTGAATTAAAAGATTTGGGTACCGTTGAATTAAAAGATTTGCAGCAAAAAAAGCGATTTCTTCATAATCAATGGCGGTGTCTGATATTGCTCCGCTGGCGGCTAGAATAAATGCTTTTTTTATGGGTTCTATCACCGGCCATAATATGCCTGGAGTATCATAAATATCGATATTGTTTTTCAGGCTTGTCCTTTGTTGGTGTCGGGTCACCGCAGGAACATTACCGGTTTTAGCTATTTTTTTTCCTGCCAGGGTATTCAAAATGGTTGATTTGCCTGTGTTGGGAATACCGACAACCATAACCTTTATTTTTCTGGCTCGATTCCGGGTAATTTTGTTTGTACAGTAATTTAATACTTTGTCTACCTGGTCTTTTTGTGTGCCACAGATAGAAATCGCAGGAGTCTTTGTTTCATTCTCAAAATATTCAAGCCATTCCTGGGTATGATTTGAGTCTGCTAAGTCCATTTTATTTAATATCTTTACCCTGAACTTATCTTTGCAAATGGTATTCACCAATGGGTTGGCGCTGCTGTCTGGCAGACGGGCATCTAAAATTTCTAATACGGCATCTACTTTAGAAATAGCCTTTATGAGCAAGTTTTTGGTTTCGAGCATGTGACCTGGGTACCATTGGATTGTCATTGTATTTTATTTTCCCCGTTAAAAAAATTAAGCAGTTTTTTCTGAAGTTGAATAGGGGTAGCAATGATCCCTTGATCCGGGAAATTAATCCCTCCATTAAAATCGCAGACACACCCTCCTGCCTGTTCGACAATAAAGGCACCAGCAGCAACATCATATGGATTTAAACTCATTTCCCAGAAACCATCAACTCTACCGCAGGCAACATAGCACAGATCAATAGCAGCAGAACCATATCTGCGAATATCTCTTAAGTTTGGAACAATTTTATTAAAATAGAGCAGATTGTTGTCTTTGCGCCCATCCCTTAAACAGGCAAACCCTGTTGCCATGACACTGTTCTCGAGTAACTGAGTGATTGATACTTTAATGGGTTGGTCATTTAAAAAAGCCCCTTTTTTATCTGCGTAAAACAACTCGTTCAAGGCAGGAGCATAGACTGCACCGCAAATGGTTTTACCACAATGCTGTAGTGCAATACTCACTGAATAAAAGGGTTGCTGATGAACAAAGGAAGTGGTTCCATCTATGGGGTCAATTATCCAGAGATAATCTGAAGATTTCTGGGTCTTGCCTGTTTCTTCTCCAAAGATATCATGGTCGGGATACGCCTTGAGAATGGTTTGGATGATAAAGTCTTCTACTTGTTTATCCGTAATGGTGACCAGATCTTTTTTGCCTTTAAAATCCACATCTGACGGCTTTAACATCGCTTGTTGCGTGCTGCAAATTTTTCCAGCCTCTAAAATCAGCTCTTTTAAAAATGTGATCAATGCCTCTCCCAAAGGGTTGTTTTTTAAAAAGTATCAATTAAAAAGTATCACGGAGTATGACATATCAAGGCATTCTTTTCAAAGGAAAACACCTTTATTGACTTTGATATCTGATTTTGAGATGATCTCTATAATTCAAAAAGATATTACTCAGGCTTAGTCTATGCACCTAAGAATACAGAACATGGTATGCTTTTTATTCTTTTTTTTGATTCTCGGATCTCCTTTTTTCTGTTCGGAGGCACTTTCTTTGGAAACCTCTGCCGTTCAAAAGCAGACGCCATCGCTTATTGAAAGTATTCGATTTGAAAATGATATTCGTTTTTGTAATATTTATATCCCCGTTGAAAATCAGGATGTTAAAGAACGTTTGGAAAAAGAATTGCTTTTAGCCGTGTGGGATCGCCCTCAAGTTATTCTCTGGATTAAAAGGGCATCAAAGTTCTTTCCCCATGTGGAAAAAATTCTTCAACAATATAATCTTCCTTCTGATTTAAAATATATCCCTTTGATCGAGAGTGCATTAAGACCCCACGCAAGTTCTTCTAAAAATGCTGTTGGGTATTGGCAGTTTTTAAAACCCACGGGCCGACGATATGGATTAAGGATCGATAGCATGGTGGATGAAAGAAGAAATATTTTTGATTCCACCCATGCTGCCTGTAAATATTTGACAGATTTGAATAAAAAATTTGAATCGTACCTTTTAGCTCTTTGTGCATATAATATGGGAGAATACGGATTGAGTGATGAAATTATAGCTCAGGATAACCGTGATTTTTTTTCATTGTATCTTCCATTGCAAACCCAGCAATATATCTTTAAGGCAGTGGCTGCTAAAATGATTCTTGAGAATCCTAAAAAATATGGATTTGCCTTAAACTTTTCTGATCTGTATCCAGTTTTTTCTTTTGATCGGATAAATCTTGAATCTGATTTTCACCTTCCAATTAATTTAATTGCAAGGTCTGCCGGTGTACCGTTTAAAACCATTAAAGATTACAACCCTCAGTTGAGAGGTTATCATACAGCCAAAGGCAAGTTGACTGTTTTAATTCCAAAGGGGAAAGCAGCCGGATTTAAGCAGAGGTTTACCTTAGAGTATAAAAAATGGGAGAAAACAGACAGGAAAAAAATTCATATTGTTAAAAGAGGGGAAAGTCTGATTGGTATTTCAAAGAGATATCAAATGTCTCTTGCTTCTTTATTAAAATTAAATAATCTTTCGTCAAAAGGGATTATTCATCCTGGTGATAAACTATGGGTAAAATAGTATAACGGTTATGTTTCTGGTTCTTCTGTATTGTCTTTTTTAGGTTTCTGCTGTTTTTTGAAGCAAGCTTTGTCTTCACGTATAATGGCACAGAGTTTTGGGTTATGTAATTCTCTACAGGTCGCGTGGTTATAGAGCGGGCACTCCGGATATTGCTTCGACATTTTAATTCCTTTTCAGTTATGTCCCAAAGAATATGCTTATATACCTCAATTTGCGAAAGCTTTCAACCTATTTTCCATGATGTACCTGTCTGAGATGCAAAGTGAGGATAGACAGAAAAGAAAATCCACAAGTTTTGGGACACTAATCGGTTGGTTAAATCCCCCCAGATGAGGACCGGTATTTAATACAATGTTATCTTCTCCTTTGATCTTTTTGTCTATCTCGTCTTTTGTCAGCCCTCTGGAGATTAAAAATTGGATAAAATCAGCATCGTCCATATTAATTTGATCTTGAATACGCAAGGTTTCTTCCATATGTTGATCTACCCCCATACTTTTAACCAGGTCATCTATTAGGCTTGCGGTGAAAAACCGCCCGATATTTTTTAAAGAAATTCCAGTGACCCCTTTATAATATGCTTTAACCACATCTAATAATATTTGTGAGAATAAAGACTTATCAAAAAGATGTTGAGTGTTGATTGGAAGACCGTTCTGATCAAAGCCGATTTCATTTGGGTTCTTATTTCTAAAAAAACTTCCCAATACCAAAACAAAGCTTAATATGTGTTCTCCAATAAAATGCCGAAGTTTTTCACTGTTTTTAATGGAGATAATATGTTCGAAATCTCTTAATCCAGATCGAGCAAAATTGGGATATCGAGAGGATTCAAGCCACTTGTCCAATCGACCTCCGAGTTCCCATTGGTAGATACCTTGATCCTGGCGGCGAGTTTGCTGAACACGATTGTGAAATAAAGGAATCAGAGCCGTATGAACCATTCCTTTTGCGGTGAGTTTGCCAAGAAGGTGGGCATTTAGTGTAAAAATTTCTTTTATGGATGTTTTTGATTTTTTTACAATTTCAGGATCATTTGGATAATGAAAATAGTGTGGGTCGGCCAGAAAAACAATCGCAGTATATTCATTACAGATATTATCGTTATTTAATACTATATCCGGAAGATTGAAGAATTTAAAGGTAGATTCACCGTTAATTGTAACAGGTTCTGGGATTTTAAAAGTAGATTCAGGGCAGGGGGGATTGTTCAGCAAAAAGTTAAGCCAGAAAGTTTCTATTTGAAGTTGGGTAATATTATCCCTTGATGTTGCAAATTTCATACAGCCAATCTTTCCGGTTTTCATTGTAAATCGTAATGTTCGGCCATGCCATTGCATGGTTGTTAAATTGGATAGATTTAAATGTTTCAAAAGTGAATCAAATGGCAGACAAAGAGCGTCCTGTTGTTCAAATTCATCAATCTTTGGGCCGGTTATATCAAGGGGTAACGAACCCAGTGCTTCTGAAACCGCCCGATGCTTTTTCCCGTGGCTTTTAATAAGTATATTCTGGAGTTTGAATATTGTTAATCCTGCTAAGGGATGTGTGGCGTCTTTGGAGAGATGGATCAAAGTATCTGCGGCTTCTCTATACAAGAAAAAGGCTTGTTTTTTATTCTCAAATTTTTCAGATTCCAGAAGAAATAAAAGGGATGTTACCGTTTGTTCGGTAATGGTATCGGGTGTTTTTTTTAAATGAAGATAAAGGTACTGAATTGCCAGATATGCTTCAGAGAATCCAAGCTTAAGCTTTAAAAGTTGAAGCTCTGTATGGATCTGGTCGGTTTGCATATTTAAAGGTGTCAATATAGAAGCGTGTTGCAGACCGCTTATTGCTTCAAAGATTCTTGCTTAATTGTAGTGGACTTAGATGAATCAATATTAATTTGCGGACGGGGTTTTGAACTATTTGATGGCATGGATTTTAAAAGTGAGTCCAGATCGCTTTGAAGTTTTGATAGCGTTGCATTCATTTTCTGGTTAAGTTCTTTGATTTGCCTGTCCATATCTTTGGTCTGCTGACCAAATTCTGTTTTTGAAATATATTCGGATTTAATATTTTTTTGTTTTTTATCCAAAAGACTGAAATCTTTTCGAAGCATACCGATTTGCTGATCGTAGTCTGATAGTTCAAGTAAACGGGCATCAAATTCATCTTTAAAAAGGGTGATTTCATCCTTGATTTGTTTTGCGGTGCTATCAAATTTGTCTCGGGTTGTTTTTAGGGCTGCCAATGTTTGTTTATTCGTAGATTTATTCTGGTTTAAATTATCACTGATACGTTTATCGATTTTGGCAACTTGCCTTTTGATGGTTTTAGCGTCTGCTTTCTTTGTGAGTTGCCCTTCTATGGCAATACTTTTTTTCTTAATATCGGGCAGGGTTGTGTCTATGTCATATTTGTTTTTTGCAATTTTAATATCCAGGGCATTCAATTGTTCTTCGATTTGTTTCGATATTTTTTCATATTGAGTTTGTTTGGTAATGTCTACATCCACAACACGTTCTTTCATGTCCAGATAGGCAAAGACGAGTATGGCACCAATCAGACAGGGGAGAATAATTGAAATGATGGTCACCCTGTTGGATAATTTGTCAATTTTCAGTGTGTTTATTTCTTCGTGATATCCGGATGATTGAATGGGAGTTTCTTTTTCTGCAATGGGGTCTTCATCATCAAAATCCGAGTGATCAGGTCTAAAATCTTTCAAATTCATTGAGTTCATCTATATATCCTGTTGTTATTCCCATTCAATGGTACCGGGTGGTTTAGACGTGATGTCAAATACCACGCGATTGATGTTTTCTACTTCATTGATGATCCGGTTGGAAATTTTACCCAATAGGTCATGGGGTAATTTTGCCCAGTCCGCAGTCATTGCATCATTGCTGGTGACCGCTCTAATAGCAATACAATTTGCAAAGGTTCTTTTATCACCCATAACTCCGACACTTTTTATGGGCAAAAGAACGGCAAAAGATTGCCACAATTTTCTGTAAAGGCCAGCTTGTTTGATTTCTTCAAGTAAAAGCGCATCGGCTTCTCTTAAAATTTCCAAGCGACTTTCAGTAATCTCACCCATGATACGAATGGCAAGACCTGGACCGGGAAACGGTTGGCGCCATATTAGATCATCATTAATGCCTAATTCAGTGCCTAATTTTCTGACCTCATCTTTAAACAGTAATTGTAACGGTTCAACCAGTTTGAGTTTCATTTTTTCTGGAAGTCCGCCAACGTTATGGTGGGATTTGATGATAGATGTTGGTCCGCCAAAAGCAGACTTTGATTCAATAATATCTGGATATAGGGTCCCTTGACCTAAAAATTGTGCACCATCTATTTTGGATGCTTCCGCTTCAAAAACATCGATGAAAAGGTTGCCGATGATTTTGCGTTTTTTTTCAGGGTCGGTAACACCTTTTAGTGCGGTAAGAAATAAATCCTTTGCATCTACAAATTTAATATTCAGATCTAAATTTGCAATCAGGTTTTTCTCAAGGGAATCTTTTTCATTTTTTCGCAAAAGCCCATTGTCTACAAAGATACAATACAAATTTTTCCCAATGGCTTTGTGGATCAAGGTGGCTGCAACAGAGGAATCTACCCCTCCGGACAGTCCCATGATGACTTTTTTATCACCAACCGCTTCTGTTATCTGGGAAATGGCACCATCACAAAAGGATTTCATGTTCCAGCTTTCTTCGCACTCACAAACATCGAATAAAAAATGACGGATCATTTTTGAACCATTGATGGAATGTTCTACCTCTGGATGGAGCTGTAGTCCATAAAATTTCTTATCATGGTTAGCAATGGCTGCAATGGCGGTGTTTTCTGTCGATGCTGTAATTTTAAAATTTTCGGGTAATTCAATGGCTGAATCTCCATGACTCATCCAGCATTGAAATCCGGTTTCCATGTCTTTAAACAGTGGGTTTGGATCTTTGATTTCTAAATTGGCAAAACCATATTCTCGTTTGGTTGCTTTTTTAATCTTTCCACCAAGAGTATGAACCATATAGTGCATGCCATAGCAGATACCAAGAACGGGAATTCCCAGGTCAAAAAGTGACTTATCCATGCCGGGAGAGTTTTCTTCATATATGCTTGATGGGCCACCGGATAAAATAATGCCTTGGGGATTGAGCTCTTTTATTCTGCTTACAGAAATATCAGAGGGTTCGACCTGGCAATATACATTATTTTCTCGAACTCTTCTTGCAATAAGTTGATTGAACTGTGAACCAAAATCAATAACGACTATCATAAATATTCTTCCCATATTAGTATTTTTTTTAAGTCCTAATATTTCCTATAATATAGACAAAAAAGCAAGTTGTTTTTATCGTAAGGTTGCTATAAGAGAATTAATATGATTAAAGAAGAAAAGATAATGGAATATATTGGATTTTAAAGATAATTTAGGAGTAATACATGTATTTGGCAAGTGACCTGAGGAAGGGTTTGAAGTTTGAGATAGATGGTGAACCTTATGTAATTATTGGTTTTGAATTTAAAAAACCGGGTAAAGGGCAGTCCCTTTATAAATGTAAATTGAAAAATATGATCACCGGTTCTCAATATGAACGGACATATCGATCTGGAGATAAATTTAAAGAAGCTGATTTGGAAGAACAGGAGATGGAATATCTTTATTCAGATAAAGACAATTGCTGTTTTATGAATTCATCTAATTATGAACAGGTATTCATAACCAAAGAACAATTGGGGGATGCCATTGACCTGCTCAAAGACAACACGCTTTGTACGGTATTGTTATATAATGGACTGCCCATTGGGGTAACACTTCCAAATTTTGTTAATTTGAGGATCGTTAAATCCGAACCATGGGCAAAAGGAGACACAGCAACCGGCGATACGAAACCTGCTCAGCTGGAAACTGGATTTGAAATTCAGGTGCCGCCGTTTATTAACGAAGGGCAGATGGTGAAAATTGATACCAGAACTCGTGAATATTCTGAAAGAGTGAATGAATAATATTACTAAAATTTCTGAGGATTTCCCGATTAAGAAAGTCTTGATTGTGGATGATGAAGAGAGTCTGCGAATCTTGCTGATGAGTACCTTGAAAAGGGCAGGATTCTCTTCTAAGGAAGTTGAGAGCGCGGAACTGGCTTTAGAGCTTCTTGCGACAGAGTCCTTTGACTTGGTTATTTCTGATATTGCAATGCCCGGGATGGATGGGGTGGAATTGCTAAGACGGATAAAAAGCTCTTCTCCTCAACTTGATGTTATCATCATGACCGGGTATCGATCAGAATATTCCTATGTAGATATTATGAATGCTGGTGCTTCAGATTATGTGTCAAAACCATTTAATTTGAACTCTATTCTTGCCAGGATCAATCGGATCGCCAGGGAAATGAAGCATCTGATTGATTTGAAAAAAACCAATCAGGAATTGTGCATGGCGATTGAACGTGCAAATGTTCTGGCACGGGAATCTAAGGAAGCGTCAAAGGCAAAAACATTTTTTCTGGCCAGTATGAGTCATGAAATTCGAACGCCACTTAATGGTATTGTTGGCTACTCGGATATGTTGATGGATACTCCTTTAAATGACGAGCAAAGATCTTTTTTAAAACATTCCCGGTTTTCGTGTGATGCTTTGTTGTCTGTTGTGAATGATATCCTGGATTTTTCAAAGGTTGAAGCGGGTAGGCTAAAGCTTGAAAATATAGGTTTTGATCCAGAAGTATTATGTTTTGATGCTCTTGATGTGGTCAGAACCAAAGTGGATGAATCTGTTGTTGAATTACAGGTCTCGGTTGCAGACTCTGTGCCTGGTTTAGTGTTGGGAGATCCCCACAGATTTCGTCAGGTCTTGTTAAACCTTTTAAGTAATGCGGTTAAGTTTACTCAAAAAGGTATGATTAAGCTTGGAATAGATTCAAAACAGACAAAATTGGACCATTGTTGTCTGACCATTAGTGTAAAAGATAGCGGTATTGGTATTGCAAATGATCAGTTAAATAAAATATTTAAACCCTTTATACAGTCAGAAGATGATATTACCAACAGGTATGGTGGTACAGGGTTGGGATTGGCTATTAGTAAGAATATTGCTAATAAAATGCAAGGGGATATATGGGTTGAAAGCAAAAAAAATGAGGGTTCAACTTTTTATTTTACTTCATGTTTTGATGTCATGGAAAATAAACAAGTCAATCGTGTTCAGCCTGCGCAGTTAAAGGGTAAAAAAGTATTGCTTTGTACGGTATCTGATAATGCATATAAGATCTTATCACATGAACTTAGTTTTTGTGATGCGGATGTTTCACATGTGCATTTAGAAGATATTGATCTTTTTTTGAAGGATAATCACTCCTTTGATATTGGTATCGTTGATTTTGGCAGCAGCGATAAAAAGATGATTCAAGGACTTATCGATAAAAAAGTTTCTACTTGGACGGCTAAGAATGGTTTTGATTTTCTTGCCTGTTCAATTCCGGCTTCCGGTATTGCTGACTCATTCAGCAAAGCTGGTTTCAAAGGCTTTTTGTCCAAGCCTGTTCCAAGAAGAAAATTGTTTGATATGGTTGCATATATTATCGGGATAAAAAATGTAGAAATTGAGGTCGAAAAAGACGAGTCCCAAATAGTTACGTCACATCTTTTAAATGAAAACAAAAAACATTCGGTTTCTATTCTGCTGGTTGAGGACAATCCGGTGAACCAGAGGATGACAAAGTTGATGCTGACAAAAGCGGGCTATAAAATTGATATCGCAGCGGATGGTAAGGAGGCGGTGGATAAGTTCACTGCGACTCCAGACGCATATGACTTGGTGCTGATGGATATTAATATGCCGATAATGAATGGGTTTGAGGCTACGCAATTGATTCGCGATTTTGAACTCAAGAATGAAGTTTTGGGTAGAATTCCTATTCTTGCATTGACTGCAAATGTTCTGGACGATTTTAGACAAAAATGTGTAGACGCTCAGATGGATGATTTTTTAACAAAACCCATTAAAAGAGATGTTGTTTTTACTGCTATACGAAAATGGGTGGACCATAAAAGGTCACAAAAAAACTTGCAAAAAAGCACGATTTCTTAATTCGATAACCTGGTATGAAGGTCTGATTTTTTAACTATACGAATTTTATTCTCACGTTGTGACTACTCTCGTGTGTGTTCTGCATTAAATAGGGATTCAAGATATAAACACTTGACTTTTAGATTTGGCCATATATAATATTAAAGATTTTGCGCTGATTTAAGTAAAGTGCATAGGTTTCCTCTTTAAGGTGTACATCCAAACAAAAAATGTGATTTGCTCCCCAAAGTTAGAAACTAATTTTTTATTTTTTTTATTACAGGAGAATGCCGACATGGCGAATGGTATCGTAAAATGGTTTAACGACTCAAAAGGTTTTGGATTTATCGAGCAGGAAGATGGTGGAAAAGATGTATTTGTACATCATTCAGGAATCAATTCAACCGGTTTCAAATCTCTCAATGAAGGGGACCGTGTTTCATTTGATATCGAAGAAGGACAAAAAGGACCAGCCGCAACAAATGTAACCGTTGTTTAGTTAACCGTTTTATTTTTGCGTTAAAGGCAAAGTCAGTGTTTTGACTTAAAAGATAGACCCTGGGGGAAATTTTCCTCAGGGTTTTTTTGTTAACCCCCGAAATTGCCGTGTTGTTTGTTTAGACTTTGAACCATTGGTTCAAAAGGTGGGTGTCCAATATTGCCTTTAGGCTTTTCCCTATCATTTGGAACTTAGCACACCAGCAAAAGAGTGAACTCCCTTTATATAAAGCTTAGGGCAAAGACTTTTTTCCAATCACAAACATCTCAGGGGCAACTTAATTTTTTATGGCTGTTACGATCCTAATTTAAAGGAGACTTTTAATTTGGTTCGGTAACCTATGATTCTGTTGTCTTCCAAACGCATATCCATTTTAATGACCTCAGCAACACGCATATCGCGGACAGATTTATCAACCGCGGCAACGGCAACTTTAGCAGCATCTTCCCAAGAGTTTTCAGAGAACCCTATGACTTCTATCGTTTTATAAACGCTTGTTTCCATAATAATCTCCTTTAAAGGTTAAAATAGTTTAAAAGAAAATTTGGTACAAGTTTCGCTGTGAGTAAGATAATATGAGATCAGATATTTTATGATATAGATATCTGAGCAGTTTGAAAAGTTATTTTTATAAAAAAAATAATATAAAATATTATGATGGTCAAATTATCTCGTTTTAAAGATTAAACCAGGTCCTGAGCATTTGATCCAATTCTTTGTTTTCTTCTTCACTAAGAGAATCAGCAATGATACCTATACGAATTGAAATAGTTTCACCATTACCCCAGGGCCACCAGGCACATAAGATAAGACCATTGTCATCTATGGCAGATGTGTAGAGTTTTTGTCCGGGTTCTAATCCACCAAGACTTTTAATGGTGTCTTTGATAACGGCTGGGGCATCTTTTTTATTCTCGGCTACCCAAATATTGCCCATGTGGTTTTCAATAATTTTGTGTGCCCACTCTTTGTCTTTAACATTGAATTGAGCCAAAGCAGTTTCAAAACGGCCATCCCATTCCCATGAGATCTGTTTTTCAAATGATTTAATTAATTGACGGCAACTTTGTTCAATTTTTAAAGTATTGTGATTTGGCATCTTTTATAATTCTCCTCGCTCAAAGAATTGAAATTTATTTTCTAAATAGTGTCACCTTAGCAGAGTGGCCAAGTTATCACTATCTTCTATATTTAGATATATAATAATTTTTCTCTATTTTAGACTTGTTTTTTTAAGGTCAGAGAATAGAAACTTACGAAATTTTGATTGGAAATTGACAATAAATAAGGTGGATGAATTATTGGGTGGAAAAATTCTTTTTCGGTCCTATGAGGCTGTTGTTGCTGGTATCCCCCCGCAGTTTAATTTTAAAAGTTGAGCATATTCAGTAATTCAAAAGAAAGAACGTTCGTTTGATTTTTCTTGACATCGATAGTGAATAGTTTTTAGAGTTCATCTCTTACTTTAATATAATCATTTTAGACGAACTGAAAGATTGACCTATGGATTTCAAAAACGATTTTAAAGATAAAGTAGTGATCGTAACGGGTGGTTCTGGCGGACTTGGAAAAGAAGCCGCTGTCCAGTTTGCCAAAGCGGGTGCCAATGTTGTGATCGGCGATCTTAAAACTGATTTAGGAAAGCAGACTGTGGCGCAAATTCAAAAACAGCATGAAGGAAATGCCCGGTTTATCCATTTGGATGTAACTGATCAAGATTCGGTGAATTCCCTGGTTCAAGAAACCCAGGAAACATTCGGTAAAATAGATATACTGGTTAATTCAGCTGGAATTGCAGGTAAAGGATTCAGGCCTTTTTATAAAGTTGAAATGAGTGAGTGGGATAAAACCTATGCCGTAAATGTAAAAGGTATTGTTAACTGTTGCAATGCTGTTCTAAAAACATTTAAAGAACAAAAATCTGGAAAAATCGTCAACGTTGCTTCAATCTCTGGAAGAAAACCAACTCCAGGCTTAATGCATTATGCAGCATCTAAAGCAGCAGTAGTGAGCCTTTCTCAAACCATGGCAAGCGAAGTGGGTAAATTTAACGTTAACGTTAATGTGGTTTGTCCTGGATGGATATGGACGCCTATCTATGCGGAAGATGATAATATAAAGGAGTTGGCAGGTAAAATGGGAAAAACTCCCAGAGAATTTTTCCAAGGAATGGTGGACCAGTTTTGCGCGATTAAACGAGAGCAAACTGAAGAAGACATTGCCTCTGCCATTTTGTTTTTTTCTTCTGAAGCAGCAAAAAACATTACTGGACAGTCACTTAATATTGACGGGGGCGCTTTGATGAGCTAATAAATTTAAATGGTAAACTGCTTAATATGATCAGACCGTATTTTAAAAGAGATATTTTATCAGACTTAAGAGGAAACGACGATGAATAAAGTTGTTAATTTCTGCAAGGCTATCCTTTTAACTTTCTTAATCCTGTTCAATGCAGCTTTTCTCTATGCCCATGAACAAAAAACATTATCATTCATTGTTGGAGCACATGCATCCTCAAATGTCACTGATGTCTATTTTCGTTTTTTGGAAATGGCTTTTGCTGAGAAAGGTTACAAGCTTACCTTAGAAAAAGTTCCCATAAAACGAGCATATCAGACTGTGGACAAAGGAATTGCTGATGGGATGGTCCTTTTAGCTAAAAATATACTTAAGACATACAAAAATATCGTTCTTATTCCGGTTCCACTGACTGCTATTGAGATAATGGGTATTACAAATGGTCGGCAATTGAAGATCGATGGGGTAAAAAGTCTTAAGCCATATAAAATTGGCATCATAAGAGGGTATACTGTGGCGGAAAAATTAACCCGGGGACTGAACCGGCAGATTGTAAATGATCATGATTCTCTTTTGTCCATACTTAAAATAGGGCGGGTGGATATTGGTTTTGCCATGAAACGGGAGACGCTTCGGTTTTTAAAAAAGAATCCTCAATTTGATAATATCACCATCCTTGAACCCCCATTGGTTACAATTCAATTATATCCCTGTCTGAATAAAAAATATGAAGCTGTTGTGGAGCAGGTTACTCCTGTCATCGAGCGTTTGATCAAAGAAGGTGTGATGGAAGAGTTGTATGAACCATATCGAGTCCATTAGTTTCCTATTCGATTGTCTAAATTTGTGAAGGTAGCTTTACCCCATTTTACACTATCGCTTTTTGGGGAGATATGACAAAGCTCAGTAAATATTTAAGAGGTGTATCACCAGTCGCAGCTTTAAATCAACGTTAGGGAAAAAATGTTGGTTTAGCCAATAATTGCAGTGGCTCTGATTTCCACAAGAAGATCGGGTAATACCAATTCGATTACTCCAACTGCGGTCCAAGCTGGGTAGTTTTCTGGGATAAATTTTGCTTTTACTTTTGAGAATCCACCTATGTCCTTCATTGAAGTATGGTAGGTTACAAGCTCAACAACGTCTTCAAGTCCGCTTCCAGCTTCCTTTAAGACATTTTCAAGATTTTGAAATGCCATTTGGGACTGCTCTTCAATACCTTGCCCAACTTTAAATTTTCTATCAACACCAACTTGCCCTGATACCCAAATAGTATTTTTGTGTTTTATTGCCTGGGAAAACTGCATTGATTGATAGATATGTTCACTTCCCTTAGGATTAATCAATTGTTTTTCTGTCATTTTTTTCCTTTGCATATGTTTTTTTATTAGATTGAAAAAATTATCACTATAATTGCATATCATGTCACACAAACTAATGCAAAAGGCTATTGTTTTCTAAATATTATTGAGTGATAAAATTCCACTATATGAGAAATGGACCAATAAAATCACTCAAAACTCCATTACGGTATGTTGGAGGAAATGTTGGTTGGATAATTAATCTGCCAGTCATTACTGAAAATTTCCAAGCGGCTCTGAGCTTATATACCATCCACGCTCGCTGTGAAATTAATTTCAAATTGAATAAATTAAATCCATCTTTTGTATTGATTCAAACTATAGTATAAGTTAAGTTTAATCGAAATAATCAAATTATAAATCGCTTTTCAGACTTGTTGCTCTCGCAGATTTATTTTCCAAACACCATTGATATCGCGACTGCTATTCGGATCGTTGAGTTTTCTATGGTTTTATATTTGAGAAGAGTAATTCATTCGATAATATTTTTTTTAATAATGGAAAAACTCATGTCTAAGAAACCTACATATGAAGAGTTAAAAAGGCGAGTTAATGAATTAGAGGACGTTGAAGCAAACCTAATCGAAACCCAGAAACAACTTCAAAATAGTGAGAATCGCTTACCGTCTTTTTTAAACAATTCACCTGTTGGCATCGCTATATGGGACAGAGAGTTCAGATACGTCTACATCAATGAAATATTACAGAAAATAAATGGTCCCTCCTTAAAGGAACATCTTGGAAAAACTATTGAAGAGGTTTTACCAAAGGCTGCTCCAATTATACGGCCTGTTTTTGAAAAGATCCTTTCTACCAGAGAACCTGCACTAAATATTGAATTAAGTGGAGAAATGCCTGCAACTCCTGATCAAACAAGCCATTATTTACTTTCATACTTCCCAATCTTTGGTGAATCACAAACAATTGAGCATATCGGTGGGATAATCGTTGATATCACTGATAAAAAGAACGCACAAATAAGATTAAACCAGCAACAAAATATTTTTCAAACAATTATTGATAATGTTCCTGCTTTGATAACCGTATATGAGCCAAAAGCTAAAGTTCTTCACGTTAACAAAGCGTTTGAATCAACTGTCGGATGGACAAATGAGGATTTAAAAACCATAGATATTATGGAGGTATGCTATCCAGATTCAGAATATCGTGCAAAAGCGGCTGATTATATGCAGAAAGCATCAAATGAATGGCGAGAATTTAGCATAAAAACAAAAGATGGTCATTCGTTTGATAGTCTGTGGTCAAATGTGAGATTGAAAGATAGTACTCAAATTGGAATTGGTATAGATATTACAGAACGTAAAAAAGCTGAAGTTGATTTAGCATATAGTAATGTTCGCTATAAAGCCCTATTCAATGATTCACCAGTACCGTTATGGGAAGAAGATTTTACTGAAATTTATGAATATTTTTCCAAACTGAAAACAAATGGAATAACTGATTTTAGAGCCTATTTTGATGAGAATTCCTCCGAATTAGCTATTTGTGCACAAAAAGTTAAAATTATTGATGTCAATCAAGCGACACTTGCTTTGTGTGAGGCTGAGAATCGAGAAGATTTATTTGGAAATCTCGATAAAATTTTTACTGAAAAATCTTTAACCATATTTAAAGAAGAGATAATAACACTGGCTGAAGGAAAATTCGAATTCGAGTCTGAAGGAGAAGTAAAAACCTTAACCGGAGAACCACGATATGTTTTTATAAAATTGATAATCGATCAAAAACAAAAAAAACTTGGGAGAGCTTTGATATCCACAACAGATCTGACTGACAGAAAAAAAGTGGAGAAAAAATTACGTCAATCCCAAAAAATGGAGTCAATTGGGAAATTAGCAGGCGGCATTGCGCATGACTTCAACAATATCCTTTATCCCATAATTGGGTTTAGTCAACTGTCTATTGAGGATCTTCCAAAAAGACACCCAGTTCAAGAAAATCTACAAGATATTTTAAATGGTGCCAAACGTGCGAGGGATCTAATTAAACAAATCCTTTTATTTTCAAGACAGACAGATCTTAGACTATTACCAATTTCTCTTAGACCTGTCATTGAAGAGGCATTAAAACTGTTGCGGTCATCCCTGCCTGCAAATGTTGAGATTCAAACGCAATTTTATGAAGGAGAAGATTGTGTTTTATGCGATACAACAGAAATTCATGAAATAGTTATGAATCTGTGTACCAATGCGTTTCATTCTGTCGAAGGGGCTAACGGGATTATAAAAGTTAGTTTGGATAGAAGGGAACCACCTTCCAATTTAGAATTACCACCTAAAAAATATCTTTGTTTAACAGTCAGTGACAATGGAATGGGTATTCCAGAAAATGAGCTTGAAAAAATATTTGAACCTTATTACACAACAAAAGAAGTTGGAAAAGGGTCTGGTTTAGGGTTATCTGTGGTTCACGGTATTGTTCAAAATTATAAGGGTGATATACACGTTGAAAACAACCCCGAATCAGGCGCTATTTTTAGTATCTTCTTACCAGTAAGCAAAAAATCGGTTGAAATTGAAGATGAACACCAAGGTGATAATCCTTCTGCGGGCACTGAAAAAATACTATTTGTTGACGATGAAAAAAACATTGTCAAATTAGGTATCAGATCACTTGAACGGCTTGGCTATAAAGTAACTGGAATACAAGACAGCTTACAGGCATTTTTACTTTTTGAATCTAACCCCCAAAAATATGACCTGATTATAACAGACATGGCAATGCCTGGAATGGTCGGTACTCAGATGGCTGAGAAAATGTTGAATATTCGTTCTGATATACCGATTATCATATGTTCAGGGTATAGTGAAAGAATTAGTAGCGATAAAGCAAAGGCTCTTAAAATCAAAGCATTTATCGATAAACCAATACTGATAGAAGAGTTAGCAACTAAAGTCAGAGAAGTTCTTGATAACCAGATGACCGAATAATGTAAAGCAAAAGCGAGTATTCTGTCTATCATTATTGGGTCAAGAATTTTGAGATTTCACCCGCCCTTTGGGGGTATTATGAGATTCATATACCGCATCATCACGGTGCTAATTGACGCAGCCGCCATGAACAAATAATCATGCAAATCTGTGTATCATTCAACTATTTCCAGGATGGCCCTTTTTTTTTCTTTTGCAGATGCACATGATAAAATAGTACGCATGGCCTGGGCAGTCCTGCCTTTTTTACCAATGACTTTACCAATATCATCTTTTGCGACTCTTAATTCCAGCACAACGGTTTGTTGAGTAGTGATTTCCTCAACGACAACCTGATTCGGATTATCAACCAGAGCTTTAGCAATATACTGAATCAATTCTTTCATAACCTACTCTCCTTTTTATCAGTACGATGGTAGAAGAAAATACAATATAGAAAACTAATTATACTTAAAAAATTAATGGCAGTAAGCTCTTTATATCATAGAAATAGGAGTGCAAGACAAATTTTTTTTAAAAAAGGATTCTACTACACAGGAAATGGAATAATTAAACTATTCAAAACGCCATTACTGTATATTGAAGATATCGTTGATCCAAGAAAATAACGCTGAATGAATTACGATTATTCGTATCAATATGTTTTTAGTGTGTAAACTGCTGCATAGTAGATTTTTCAAATTACTTCGAGGAATTAAAGGCTTTTGTGATACGGGAGTTCAATCTTATTTCCAGGAAAATTTCTTAAAGAATAACTGGCAATGATTAAAGATAACATGACTACAGAAGAAAAATATTCCACCACTATTAAAAAGTAAGCTTTATGTTTTTTGACAAGAGTGGACTGACCTGATAAAAATTGATATCCTTGGGGGGCGATGCTTCTGTCGTTTTTAGACGTAGGGAAGGAGGGCGTTGAGTTAGCCACATCCTTCTCAGTTTGATAAGCCCTCATTAATATCTCCTATCCATTTTGCCCCTTCTTTAAAACTTATGAATAATACCTTTGTAACAGTGGAAGTGTACAATGTGTAGAGCAAGATTACGTACCTTATACCGGTCATGCTGGCGTAGATCCTGGCTATATATTAATTAACGCTGGCTTCAGCACGACAACAATCTTGGTCATTTTTTTAAAAGCTTTATGTATTGAGCTAAAATTGAATCTGAATTGTATTGCTGATTTGGTTTGTAATTTTCATAACTTAAATTTTCAACATAATTAAAACCTATAAAACTCATTATGGCTGGCTCTACAATATAATAAATTTCATTTTCTTTTAATGAAGATTCTTTGATTTCTAATAATTTGAATGAAATAAGTTTCGGTCCTATTGTTATTGACTCAGGATCAATCATGAAATACGTCCCGATTTTAGGTCCGTATGAAAGTTGAGTGTACCCATTATTTCTGTGTTCATTAATTCTATCTGTTAACTTTTGAGTTTTTGAATCAACGACATTATTTGCAATTATTTTTTTTGTTTCAATAAAATCTAAATATTGTGCCAGGATAGAATCTTTTTCGTATTTCAAATTGGGATTTATATCATCGACTACCTTTCTTGATAATTTGTACTTAAACTCAGATGGCACTACACAATATGACTCTATGTTAAAATCACCACTGCCAAAAAATGGAACCGCTGCGATTTCAAAAAACAAAGAGTCATTATGTCCAGTGACAGACCTAATAGAATTGAAATTTAATAAAAAATAACTTCGGTTATTCTGATTCCATCTAAGTTCTTCATAGCCCTTCAATCTCAGGGAGGTCAATGTTTTAGAGACTTCATCGTTAGGTGGGTCTGGAGGAGATGGATGCAAATATTCATTTTTTGTAATTTCTTTCCATCCGATATTTTGCATACAGTCAAGGCAGTATTTATTAAATTCCGATTTTGGGATTACAATCAAGAAGAATAGACATCACTTTGTCCGCTGCATCAAAGCACCGGAAATCTTCCAATCTTGCCAATATATTAGACATTAATTTGCTGAATTCCATACACTTGGAATAATCAGATACAGCACGCTCATATAGGAGACGTGCTTTTTTCAAGTCTTGTAGAATATCTTCAGGAATCTTTTCAGTCATAAGTTCAAGAAAGTATCTATCAGGTTTTTATTCCATATGGATTTTATTTTGATTATAAAAAACAATTCCCTCCTGGCGGGGAGCCGGGTGGGAATATATTAAAATCTTAAATTATAGATATTACCTGGTCATGACAGTTTTATCATTCACCATGGTCTTGAAGAAGAACTTAAAGACCGTATGAACTTAGCTTTCATGGCGATATTAGAAGTAAATGTAGATATCAATGTTGACTTGAACTGCAATTCCATCGCTGAAAGGCTTTTGGCAATGGGGTTTCAGCGGAGGTTCCCTAAGCTCTTTAGCTTGACTATTATGTTCTCAGGGCATACCCCACAAAGACAAGGCTCTGTGGGAAAACCCTCAAGAGCCTTGTCTTTGTTGTGGTGCCCAGGGACAGAATTGAACTGCCGACACGGGGATTTTCAGTCCCCTGCTCTACCGACTGAGCTACCTGGGCCCAAACAACAGGGGGTTTATATGATTTTTGATTATTCTTGTCAAGGGTAAATGTAAACAGAGGGCGCTTTTAGATGTCACCAAGTATGTGCTGAATTAAAGTACAGGCACAGATGGAGGCAGTTTCCGCCCGTAAAATTCTGGGGCCAAGAAGATAAGATGAAAAATCTTTTTCTTTGCATTGTTTGATTTCAAGTTGGGAAAATCCTCCCTCAGGGCCGATTAGAATGATGACTTTTTTTGTATAAGGCTGGTCTTTTAGTGTATCGAGGCTTGAAGAGGCTTTCTCCCAGAAGGCAATCTTTTGTTTATAATTATCTGAGTAGTCTAAAAGCTGTTTAAAACTTATGGGCTCAAATATTTGGGGTATTTGGCTTCTGCGGCATTGTTTTAAGGATTCTTTTGCAATGGTTTGCCAGCGAAGGTATCTTTTTTCCATTCTTTTCGGATTTGGAAAGGGGATAGATCGCTCGCAAAAGAAGGGAATCCATTTGCAGATGCCAAGTTGGGTAGCATGTTTGATAATAAAGTCCATTTTCTTATCTTTTAACATGCCTGAGCAAAGTGTGATCTGAAGAGGGGATTCTGTCATGGAATCAATTGCAGAAAAAAGATCTACTTCTACTTTGTTTATAGAAACAGAAACAATTTGTGCAGAATAATCTTTCCCCTGGCCATTGGTAATGCTAATCGGGTCGTTGGGGCTTAATCTTAGTACTTTGTATATATGTTTGGCATCTTGTCCCTGGATCGTAACCCTTGTTGGTAGAATTCCAATATTGGGAACGATAAATTTTTGTGTTTTATTTTGTGCCATGAGTTTGTTTAAAACAAAGCTGTTATATTGTAAACTTGTTTTTTTCTACGGCTGTCGGGGGTTTTGGGTCGATTTTAAATAGTTGACACTTTGGGCTGGCTTTGGTATTTTTTGATTTCCATAGATATCGAACGGAGTGATGTTGTTAATATCTAATAAAGTGAGGCCTTTATGACTGATATGCCGGATTGGGATGATGATATTTTAGGTGAAGAGACAACAGACGATAGTTTAATCGAGCTGACGGACGTTGTTAGTGAGAGTTCTGCTGAAGTTGAGGATGGATTAATTGAGTTGACAGATGTTGTTGATGAGAGTTCTGCTAAAGCTGAAGATGCTGATGGACTGATTGAACTGACGGATGTTGTTGAAGTAGAGCCAGAAGAGGTTGAACAGGAAGGTACTATTGAATTGACAGATATTGTTAGTGAAGAGGGCTCTGATTTAGACCTGGATGATGCCAGTGAAGATATCGATTTTGATTTGGATGATACAGAAGTGCAAAGCTTAGATGCTACTGATGATTTTATCGATGAAGAAGTCTCCTCTTTTGATGATGAGCCAGAGCTGGAGGAACTTCAGTTGCCCGAAGAAGTGTCTGTTGATGAACCTGTGGTTGAAAAAGCTGCAGCAGGTATTTCTATGACAGATGTTTCTGTCCCGGAATTGAATGTTGGCATAGAAGACATTGAGGCAGCGCTGGACCGAGTGATAGAGAAAAAGTTTGGAGACAAAATTGAAACTATTTTGTTTGAAGTTATAGAAAAGGTGATTGAAAAAGAAATTATACAGATTAAAAATAGTCTTAAATTAGATCTTGATCAGGTTGAAAACGGCTAAATTTTATCAATTTTATAGATAAAGAAACATGGGGATTCATTATAGAAATCCCCTTTTTCATTAATATGGGTTTTAGGAGTTGAGTTATGGGTTCTGGTTCTCTTGATAAAGGATATGATCCTTCAGAGATTGAAGATAAATGGTATCAGTACTGGTTGGATAATGGTTTTTTTAAAGCAGAAGATAAAAGTGATAAAAAATCGTTTTCAATTGTGATCCCACCTCCCAATGTTACGGGTGTGTTGCATATGGGACACGCTTTAAATAACGTTATTCAGGATATTATGTGCCGATACCGGCGAATGACGGGGTACAATGTTTTGTGGATGCCGGGAACAGACCATGCCGGGATTGCAACACAGAATGTGGTTGAAAGAAATCTGGCTCAAAAAGGTCAGACCCGTGATCAATTGGGCAGGGAGCAGTTTATTGAAGAGGTCTGGAAATGGCGTGAGAAATCTGGTGGAGCCATTATTAATCAGCTCAAAAAACTGGGCGCCTCCTGCGATTGGGACCGAGAGCGGTTCACCATGGACGAGGGTCTTTCTGATGCCGTTAGAAAAGTTTTTGTTCGTCTGTATAAAGAAGGGCTGATATATGAGGGACAATATATTATTAATTGGTGTCCAAGGTGTCGGACTGCTCTTGCTGACCTTGAAGTAGAACATGAAGAAAAAGAGGCCTATTTATATTATATCCGGTATCCTTTTGAAAATAAAAAACATGGCCTTACGGTTGCCACAACTCGTCCTGAAACTTTGTTTGGTGATACTGCAGTAGCGATAAATCCCAATGATGAGCGATTTAAAGATTTGGAAGAGTCCAGTGTGATGCTCCCTTTAACAGATCGGGTGATTCCCATTATTAAAGATGAGTATGTGGATACCGAATTTGGAACAGGTGCTCTTAAGGTTACACCTGCTCACGACCCCAATGATTTCAATTTGGGAGAAAAACATGGGCTTGAAAAATTAAAAGTGATTGGGGATGATGGCTGTATGCTTGCTGGTGCTGGCCAATTTGAGGGTATGGACCGGTTTGAATGTAGAAAAGAAGCGCTTCGTGAATTAAAAGAACAGGGTCTTTTGGTTAAAAAAGAACCCTTAACCCATGGTGTAGGGCACTGTTACAGGTGTCGCACTGTCGTTGAACCTTCTATTTCAAAGCAATGGTTTGTTAAGGTTGCACCCCTTGCTAAAAAAGCGTCGGATGCTGTCCGCAGTGGCAGAACAAAAATTATTCCAGAGACCTGGACAAAAACATATTTTGAGTGGATGGATAATATACGGGATTGGTGCATTTCAAGGCAGATATGGTGGGGTCACAGGATTCCAGTATGGAAGTGCCCTGAATGTAATCAAGTCATTGTGGAAGAAGAAGATCCCACTCAATGCCCTGCCTGTAATTGTGAAGAACTTGTTCAGGAAACCGATGTTTTAGATACCTGGTTTTCCAGTGCACTTTGGCCATTTTCCACCATGGGCTGGCCTGAAAATACCGATCTTTTAAAAACGTTTTATCCCACCAATGTGTTGGTTACAGGTTTTGATATTTTGTTTTTCTGGGTGGCCAGAATGATGATGATGGGTATGCACTTTATGGATGAAGTTCCTTTTAATGATGTGTATATTCACGCTTTGGTCAGAGATGAAGACGGAAAAAAGATGAGCAAGTCAAAAGGCAATGTTATTAATCCGTTAAAAGTGATTGATGAATATGGTGCCGATGCCTTTAGGTTCACGCTTGCAGCCTTTGCTGCCCAAGGGCGAGATGTTAAGATGTCCGAATCCCGTGTGGAAGGATACCGCCATTTTGTCAATAAACTTTGGAATGCTTCTCGGTTTGCATTGATGCATATTACCCCAAAAGATACCAAAATAGATGAAAAAAAGCTTGCTCTCACAGAAAAATGGATCTTGTCAAGATGTGCTCAGACATCATTTGTTGTGAAAGAAGGTATTGAAAATTATAAATTTAATGAAGCTGCATCTGCCGCATACCAGTTTGTGTGGCATGAATTCTGTGACTGGTTTTTAGAAATGGAAAAGCCGGCGTTGTATGAAAAAGAAGGTGCTAAAAGAAGGGATTCTGCCAGAAGTGTTCTTGCCAAAGTGCTTGAAGATATTTTGGTTATGCTTCATCCATTTATGCCGTTTGTTACTGAAGAAATCTATAATATTCTGCCTGCAACACAAGGATCGATTATGGCAGCAAGTTATCCGTATAGTGAGGATACATATAAAGCATTCAGGAATGAAGCGGTTGAGACTGATATGGAGTTTGTTTTTGGGTTGATTTCTGGTATCCGTAATATTAGAAGTGAGATGAATATTCAGCCATCCATGAAAATCAAGGTGTTGGGCCACACTGATAATGAAAAAGAAAAAATAATTATCGCTGAGAATAAATCTATAATTGTTAACCTTGCCGGCCTTGAGAGCTTTTTCTTTTGTGAGGCAGATAAAATTCCAACATCCGCGGCCTCATCCGTTACATATGATACGACCTGCTTTGTCTCCTTAGAAGGGGTGATTGATTTTGATAAAGAAATTTTGCGGCTTGAAAAAGAATTGGAAAAGAATACGAAGGAATTGATCGGTGTTCAAAAACGGCTTCACAATGAAAGTTTTCTTGAAAAAGCTCCGGACCAGGTTATTCAAAAGGTTAAAGATCAGCATGCTCAACTTGAGGAAAAAAACAGTAAGCTCAAAGGAAATCTTGAGCGGATACAAGAGATGAAATAATACTATTATGAATACTATAGATACCATAATTAATCTGGCACTTTTTGAAGATTCAGGGCTTGGGGATATTACCACTGAAAGTATATTGTCTGAGTCTTTTTGGGGCAAAGGCGTGATCGTTGCAAAACAGGATTTTGTTTTGGCTGGTCTAAGTGTTGCTAAAAAGGTTTTTAAACTGTTGGATCCAGGTTGTAAGTGTGCTTCTTTGTTTTCTGATGGTGATCGTATTCATGACGGAGAGATTATTTTTAAGGTTGAAGGTGATTTGGTCGCTCTTTTAAAAGGCGAACGGGTGGCATTAAATTTTTTACAGCGGCTGTCCGGAATCGCGACGATCACCCGGATGTTTGTGGATAAGCTGGATCGTTCGGATGTTCGTTTGACGGATACCCGTAAAACGACGCCGGGTTTACGCATTCTTGAAAAGGAAGCTGTCAGGGCAGGGGGAGCCCGTAACCATCGGTTATCTTTGTATGATGGAATCTTAATAAAAGATAATCATATTGCTGTTGCAGGGTCAATTAAAGATGCGGTAAAGGCGGTTAAAGCGCGAACCTCTCACTTGATGAAAGTAGAAGTTGAAGTTACCACCCTTAGGGAAGTTCAACAGGCAATTGATGCAAAGGCCGAAGTGATCATGCTTGATAATATGGATTATGATCAGATGACTGCTGCTGTTCAATTAATTAATGGCAGAGCCATTGTAGAAGCGTCTGGAAATGTTTCGCTGGATACGCTCAATAAAATTGCTGCAACGGGTGTGGATGTGATTTCTTGTGGAGCACTGACTCATCAGGCAAGAAGTGTGGACTTAAGTATGCGGATCAGCAACTCTTAATTGATTTTTTTAAGAAAGTTAATCTGTATTTAAATCAATATAGGTCAGCTTATTGCGGCCGGTTTCTTTTGATTTGTATAAGGCTTTATCCG
>JAWSVH010000283.1:0-711 GCA_033852015.1 Desulfobacula sp. | reverse complement strand
TAGACTGCATATTAAAATTTTTTTCCGGAACAACCTACCTTGGATGTGATGACACCAGTTTAAAAGAAGAAATTAAAAACTATTTATTCCTCAAAGGAGTTGACCAAAAAAAAACGGTCGTCCTCTTGATTGATGAAGGACAAAAACTCCCCACCTTCTGCTTAGAGATATTAAGAGAACTTTTAAATTATGAAACAAACAACCAGAAACTGCTGCAAATAGTTATTTTTGCCCAAAAAGAGCTGGACCAAACTATTGCCCCGCTTGAAAACTTTATCGATCGAATAAATTTTAAATACGAACTTCATCCACTTGGTTTTTCAGAAACCAAAGGCTTAATTGAGTATAGAGTGAAAGAATCAATGGCTGAGGATAAACAAAAACCAATTTTTTCATTTTTTGCATATTTTACCCTCTTCTATTTTACCAAAGGATATCCAAGAAAAATCATTAACCTGTGTCACCATGTTCTTCTCTCTTTAATTGTGCAAAACAAAACCAAATCCGGTCATTTTTTTGTCAGAACCTGTGCATTAAAATCCGGCAACCCAAGAAAAAAGAGCATCGGCTTTTTACCTGCTACCCTGGCCGCATCAATCATTATCATTTCCATCTATTTTTTCAATTTTCCGGATGTTTCTAAATTCTGGCCAAAACAAACCCAGGCGATTGAACAATCAAACATCCGCACAACCGTACCCGAAATATCTG
>JAWSVH010000282.1:0-2539 GCA_033852015.1 Desulfobacula sp. | reverse complement strand
AAAAATTTTAATATGCAGTCTAGAAAGTCTGTTGTTGTTGCAAAAGCAGGATCTAATATTAAAGCATTCTCTATGGAAGGATCCATCGTGATTTGTTGAATAAGTTGTCTGCAAAGGGTCGTTTTACCAGTCCCGACATCGCCAATGATTACATTCAAACCTCTTTTTAGCCGGATGGCAATTTCAAGCTGTTGCAGGGCTTCCAAGTGCTGTTTGGATTCGTAAAACAAAGCCGGATCAGGCGAATTGGAAAATGGTTCTCTTATAAAATTTAATGTTCGGTAGTATTCCATTTTCCTCTATTCATTATTTTTAGTGCCACTTTTGGGCCTTGGTTTTAAGATATGAGGTGTGATAAAAATCAAGAGTTCTTCCATGTCGGCAGAACTTGAATTGCTTCTAAACAAGACCCCAAGGCCTGGAAGGTCTTTTAACCAGGGAATTCCAGATTCTCCCTCCAGTATTTTTTCTTTGTTCAGCCCACCAATTACAGTGGTTTGTCCGTCAAAAAGGGTGACCTTGGTTTCGGCATTTTTAGTAATAATAGTGGGGTTGCCTAAAACTTTATTGGTCCAGTCCAGTTCATCCTTGTGTGTCAGAATTTCCAGCCGGATGACCTCTTTGTTTATCACGTGGGGGGTGACCTCAAGCTTGATCACCGCTTTTTTAAATTCAATTTTAGTTTCACCGTCTTCAACGGTCTGAAAAGGGACTTCTTTGCCACTCTCAATAATTGCTTTTTTATGATCCATGGTGGTAATAGACGGTTTGGACAGAATGTTGAGTTTTCCTTCTTCCTGCAAGGCTGTCAGTTGGGCATATAAAATATAATTTCCGATATTTTGAGTCATTAGCCCCAATGTCATTCCTTTCCAGCCGGATGTGCCTGCGGTTGCGGATGAGGGCAAATTTATAGCATTTCCAATATTGGGTGCGGCAGTGTCTGTTAAAGAACCCTCAAAAGCGCCAAGTGGTCCGCCAACCCATGTGTCGTTATTGCCACCGGTACTTAAACCAAGTCCTCCCCATTGGATTCCCAGTTCTTTGGCAGTATCTGAGTTTGCTTCAACTATGTGGGCTTCAATTAAAATCTGTGCACTCGGCCTGTCCAGTCGTTGTATAATTGGAATTATTTTTTCAATATCAGATGCTGTGGCCTGTATAATTAGAGAGTTTGTATATTTATCCATTAATATTGACCCTCGAACGCCTGCATTCTGTAGTGAAGAACCGCCTGTGTTTTCATCCTTTTGGGTAGATGTTGAGGTGTTTTTTCCAGCCAAAAGGTATTTTTCAAGGTTGTCTCGTAGTGGTGCAATATCAGCATAGTCAATTTTTATGATTTTAGTGGTGAGTGGATCTAATTTTTCTTCTTCCTTTTGAATAGCTAACATTTCAATGGCGTGGTTCTTTTTTGTTTTTTCAAATGTTTGTTGGGCCTTCATAAGAGAAGTTTCTTTTTTGAGATCTTCAATAGTTATGACTCTCAAAACATTACCAGACCATTTATAGGTCAGGCTGTACGTGTTCAATAACCCAATGAATGCTTTGTCCCAGGCCAGGTTATTAATGTTAAGGTTTGCATTTCCGGTGACCGTCTCATTTATCAGGATATTCATGTTGGCTACCCGGGCAAGCGTTCTTAGAAGAACCGGTACGGACACTTCATACATTTTCAAGGATACCGGTATTTTAGGTAGTTCACGCTCAATTGCTGTGCTGGTATTGCGATCTGATTTTGGTTGTTGTTCCATCTCTTTTTTTTGAACAGGTAATTGCTTGTCTTTTTTTGTATTCAGATCATATTTTCTTGAGCTTGGTGTATTTCCTTTTGATTTTTCGGCCAGGACTCTCCATTCTTTGTACCGGTCAGCTGTTTTGCTTTTTTTTTCTGTTGATGCACATCCGGTAAGTGCGATGAAAAAAATAAAAATGAAAAGCCAGTTTAGCGTGTTTTTTTTTATCATTTTTGTTCCTGTCATTTTTGTTTTTATCATCTTCATTTTTGTTTCTATTATTATAGGGTTTCTATTCTGGACCCCGGGTTAATTCTCTTCGATTGAAAGCGTGATTTCCCTGTTTGTATCTGTGAGGAGTTTAACCCGTGTCGGAGTTATGCTGAAAACTTTGTATCCTATCTCTTTTATGAGCTCGCCTGTCATATATTCCATGCCATTGATTATGGCCATCATATTTTTTCCTGCCTGGACAAACCCGGTGTAATTTAATTGGGGAATATCCAGGCTGGATTTTTTTTCTGTTTTTATTCCAGCCGTTGAGTCATTTTTTATAAATGGGTCATTTTCCCAGGGTGATTCTGCCTGAAGAATCCAATAGGACATGGCCGAATCCTGTGTAATTTTTTGAATCATCTGAATTCGAGCTTCGGCAGTAATTGCATAGTCTGCAGCTTTGGTTTTTTCAATTTTTATCTGGGCTGCTTGATCGGAAGGGCTGCTGTTTGAAAATATAAGATAGTCCAAAAGGCCATATGTAGCAATGACGACTGCAATGACTACTATTATAATTTCACGTTTGT
>JAWSVH010000281.1:0-2922 GCA_033852015.1 Desulfobacula sp. | reverse complement strand
AATACCATGGTGTAAAAGAGACTTTGCTGTATATGAAAAATAACCATAAAAATGAGCCATTTACTTTTTCAATGGATGAGAAAAACATTGCTTCCTTTTTAAACGAATGTGGTCATAAGATAATCAGTCATTTAAATCCGGATCAAATTGAAAAAACCTATCTAAAAAGAGAAGATGGCTCATCAATCGGCAAACCAAACGGCCTATTCAACATGATCATCACATCACCTGAGTCTTGAAGAAATCACTAATTAACCTTACTAAGTGGTACTTATAACCCGTCGTTGCAGCGGACTGCAAGCGGCAAGCCGCTTATTCCCTCGGCTACGCTCGGCAGCCCCTGAACTCCAACGTTATAGCTCATGCCTGAAAAAATTATCGAAATCATATCAGCATTATTAGTTTTCATTCTTATTTTTGGATTAATCTATGCCATTATGGCGTTCTTGATCAGGAAAAATTTTCGAAAGCTACAAAGAGAATTTGGTGGTGAACTCACTTTTAAAAATTTGAAAGCTGATTACTCCTTAAAAGATATCAGTGTTTCCTATATTCTCGGAAGCCCTTATTCTGTCGGAGGCACAATTTTTAGAGTTGCAAAACTACCAAAGGCTTCAATACAAGTGAGCCTGGCAACGAATAAAACATTTTTCAATGCCCAAAACCAATTTTGGCATGCATTCGATTCAGATAACGTTGAACTCAATGATTACAAATCGTTATCTGTTGAAATTGAAAAATTCATCTCTGAAATGAAATCTAACAAAAGCTGTCTAACTATAAATTCGAAAGAATTTTCACTTGCAACAGAATATTCACCTTTCTATTACCAAAAAATCAAAAATTGCCTTAGCCAGCTATTAAGATTAAAAAAGACTATAAAACAACAAGAACGGGCTTCTGGGCGTTCTGCGCTATAACAAGTCATTGCAGCGGACCGCGAGTGGCGAGCCACTCATTCCCTCGGCTGCGCTCGGCGGCCCCTGAACTCAAACGTTAGAATTTCAGTGCATAGAAAGGAAGTACACAATGAAAAAATTTTTTGTATTTTTTATCATCGCAACAATCATCACATCATGTGTTCCAAACAAAAAAATATTAAGTCCGGAACAATTGACACAAGATAAAATCCTATCAGAAAAGATTCTTGGTAGTTGGAAGTTTTATCCTGCTAAGGAAAAGCTCTATGAATTCGACTTCTACAAAAATAATACTTGTGTATGGCGGACGATATGGTGGAATTACGCATCACAATCTGACGATTTAATCAAAGCGGATTGTACTTGGAAAATAGAAGACAGTAAAATAAAAATATTATCAACAAAAGTTAATTCATTTTGGTTCCGTGGCGTACTTGGGGGATATTCTGTTTTGAGTATAGTGGAATTTTCAGATGACAGAATAGTTTTGAAAGACCGACACGGAGACAAAGGTCTAATGTTTCGACAATAATAATGCTAACCCGCCGTTGCAGTGGATTGCAAGGTCAAGCACCTTACCCGATAAGTAGTCCTTGAATTCCAACATTATAATTTGAAAGGAATATTAATAATGAAAAAAGGGGGTTTTACAAAATTCCAGTTCATCTTACTTTTTTTTTTAATAAGTCTCTCTTCCAATGTTTATGGCAAGAGTATATTTGAAATTCATCATGTTTATCCTTATATTCGCAATATAAATATAGACGGTTATACGAAGTTCGTTAGAGGAGAACATGATTATCCACCATTTGTTTGGGTCGCTGATAATGTTGAAATGGACATTTCAGATCTAAAATTGGTCACTTTTGAACCAGACAAAATAGGACCGACTAAAAAAAACTTTATAAAAATAGAACACAAAATTACATTTGCCTTTAATCCAAAAGGAACTAAAAAATTATCAAACTTGACTAAAAAAATCACTCTCGAGTATTCCCAACTTATTGGTTATCGTATTGCTATACTCGTTGATGGTAATCTTCTTACAGTTCCTGCTATCTTTTCAGAAATTTCGAACGGTGTTGCCGTCTTTACAAGCACTTTGCCACAAAAAGAAGTAGAAACAATGGTTAAAAAAATAAATGAGGGTATATCCCAAAACAAATTCTAACCAGTCATTGCAGCGGACCGCAAGAGGCGAGCTCTTGTCCCCTCGGCTTCGCTCGGCGGCCCCTGAACTCAAACGTTCGGTATCAGGACCGTAATCAAAGCTAAATGAAGCAAAAAATATCACAACTCTGTATTCTCGAAGGAGCATTCATATGATTGGCCTATCATTTCTGGCAGCCTTTAGTGTCTATCTTATTGTTTGTATCATCGTTATTTCTCTGGTGGTCAAGAGTGCAAAAAAGAATGGTAAAAGTCCCTTAAAATGGGGTGTAGGCGCAGCCCTTGTAATGTATCATCTGGTGTTCTGGGATTTTATCCCCACCATGGTGGTGTACAAATACTACTGTGCCACCAAAGCCGGGTTCTGGGTGAACAAAACGCCGGATCAGTGGAAGGCTGAAAATCCTGGTGTGGCTGAGACGTTGACCTGGAGGGAGAGGTCTCAAAAGTATTCAGCACCTGGGGTGACTTTTGGATATAAATTTAATGAACGCATCGTATGGGTTGATAAACATAAAAAAAATTTCATTGTCCCTGTTGGAATTTCTGAAGAATTAATTATTGATGTAAAAAATGAAGAAATATTGGTCAGGCAAGTTGGTGTATGGGCTGGATATAGTGGGGGCAAAGGATTTATCAAGTTCTGGACTGACTGGCCAACCAATAAACCGAAGATGAAAGAGTTTTATAAATATAAAAATGAATATAAAGCATTAGGGAACAAAGTTGAATGATTCAAATAAACGTTACAGTGATCCCCTTTATAGGATTATGATTGTCATAAGCAAACAGTATGTTCTTAATACTTGATACTTAGGTTCAAGTTTGAAGT
>JAWSVH010000088.1:0-18722 GCA_033852015.1 Desulfobacula sp. | reverse complement strand
GATGCAGCAAGTCCAGGGTCTTTTTCGCAAAGATCTTCAACCACCACCATAGCTCCCAATCGAACAGACCATGTGGTATGGAGCATCAGCGTTAAGAAGCCGTCAAAGATTTTTCCTTTTTTGATCATCTGATCTGTAATCCATTCAGCATCCCCTTGTTCAAGAATCATTTTTAAAGTTTGCTCACTCAGTTGAGATGGATCTCGCTGGGTGATCATTTTGACAATTTCTTTGTTATCTACATTCTGGGTCCATCTAAAATCATTATCAAGGATAAGCGTAGGGGCAGAAAGGATGTTGTCAGTTTGTGCCTGTTCGGTAAACAGGCTGCCATCGATAATTTGAAGGTGAATATTTTTGCAATAAAGGGCCAGTGGGACAACAGTCTCTACCATGGTGGGGCAGTGTGGGCAGGCAAGGGCAATGTACAATTTAAGATGGACCGGGATATCTATGGTGTCTAATTCTCTTTTAAGCTGTGCATCAATATTGAGTGGGGAACCACTGATATATGAAAGGGTCTTAAGAAAAGGTTCGAGCTCTTTTTGAAGGGGTAAAGCGCAAAAGAGAATATTTTCTTTTAAACTGAATCCCGGCAGGGACGGTTCTTTTTTAGCTGAATCCATCTTACTCTGGTTGACGTTAAGGTGAGGCGCTATGTTTTGAAGTTGGTCAGCAATCGATATAAATTGAATATTTTCAGGATGTTCTGTGGTGATGAGTTTGATCTCAATTTGTTTTTTTATGGTTTGATCCCAGGCTTGAATCCGGGTAGTGGCTTTTTGGTCAAAGATGGACATGGTAATTTCTTCTTTTTGTTTTAAATAATTATTTAGTTATTAATTGTATTTATGGCATTGCCTTCTTTTGACATGGCGCAGGTTAGGGCATCCATGGCTTTGTTCAGCAGAGAAGTGGTATCAGTATCAGTTTTACTATTATAGACGGCTCCTCCAATGTTTACCGCAAATCTGGCGTCTTTTTTCAATGGGGTGGCCTCAACTTTTTTTAATATTCTCCGGGCCAGTATTTTCAGGCCATTTTTTTCAGTATGGGGCAGGATAACGGCAAACGTCTCTTTTTTTAAAAGACACGCAATATCGCTTTCTCTGATCATGCTTTGAATCAGCGCTGCACTGGTTGTTAAAAATGTATTGTGGACCTTATCATCAGGTTTATCATCAGGTTTATCATTAAGGGGCATTTGGATGGTTTCAATGATGTTAAAATGGATAACCAGAATGGATAATGTGGCGTGGTAGCGTTTTGATTTTGAAGTTTCAGAGGTGAGCATTTTTTTAAAGTATTGTGGTGTATATAGTTTAGTAAGGGCGTCTTTTCTGGCGATCATTACAATTCGGTTCATGGCATCTTCAACTTCCCAAGAGATCTTAGCCTTTTGAAGTGTGCTGTGAATAACGGAGATCAATGTTGGCCCGGTCATTTCTTCTTTGATAAAAAAGTTGAAGGCTCCCTTTGAAATGGCTTGTGGGCCAATGTGAGTCTGGGACTTTGTGATTGCAAAAATCACCGGGATATCTGAACGCATCTGTTTTAATCGTGACAATAGATCAAATCCGGTGGCTCCGGGTAAAAGATGGTCGGTAAAGATTAGATCAACTTGCATTTGAGAAATGCATTCTATACCTTGTTCCATTGTTTTTGCTTCGATAAGTTCACAGGGGAAGGTGTTTTTTATGCAATGGTTGAATATATTGAATTCTTCATTGGAACTTTGGATATAAAGTAGCTGATGGGTTTTGCTATAAAGTGGGTGTAAGTAGGTTTGGTCGTCTCTATTACTTTTGAAATCCAAAAGTTTATTTGAAATTTGAGAGATATTCTCTGTGCTTGTTTTTATAGCGTTAATATTTGACTTGGCTTTTGGGTGGAGGTCACGATATCTGAATAATTGTTGTATATTGGTTTTTAAACCCGGTAGAGTTTGATGTATTTGAGTGGCAGCTATAAAAGATTTTTTGGCGAGTTCTTGTTGCAACGTTTTTTCGACCATGACGCTTTCCTGCTGGGCAACTATTTTTTTATAGGCTTGGTCAAGCTCATTGATGCTCTGTTTTACAGCTTGTTTTTGTTTAAACAGGTCAAAGAAAATTTTTATTTTGGCCTGGATTAATTTTTTTTCAAACGGTTTGGTAATATAATCTATCTGTAACGCTTTGAAATCGGTTAAAAATTTATTGGGATTGATATGATCGGTAATAATAAGTAAGGGGATATCGTTTGTATCCTTGTGGCTGAGCAGCATGGAACCCATCTTATAGATGTCAATATCCTCAATGGTTTCATCAACAATGGCCAGCATAAGATTATGTGTGTAGATCAGCTCAAAAGCCTTGTTTTCAGAATCTGCTTCAAGTATTTCAATTTCTGAAAGATCGGTCAATGAATTATAGATTGCAGTTTTTGTTTTATCTTTGGCAACCAAAAGCAGTTTATCACATATTATATCCATGATGAGCCCTTTCATTTTTAAAATGTTAGGTTTGATACTTATTCTTACCAGAATCAGGCGTTTAAATTAAGAGTAAATCATGTTAATTGAAATTCTAACTTATATATAGCTAAAATGTACAACAGGATAAAACTTGCATGAAATTTACTGTAGATCTTCATATACACTCAAAATACTCAAGGGTGACATCAAAAGAAAAAAAACAACTAAACAAAGAAAAATATCCTTTGTTTGACTTATGTAAGAAAAAGAATCATAAATGGCAGCATTGAAAAAAGATAACGATCCGTTATAATGGATTAAATATAGCAGGGAAAAGAATGGAAATTAAAATATATAAGCAGATCGAACTTGAGAATAAACAGACCCTTATCCTTTTGGACATGTCCAGAAAAATCAGTGATGACGCTTTCGTGGTGATCATGAAAGCACAAATTGAAATTGAAATTAAAAAAGAGTTATTTTCACAACAGGATATGACCGATATTAAGTTTAATGATATCTTGAATATTTTGGGTGACAAAGTTACGTATGAATATGCAATTGAGCGTAATTTTATTTTTGCAAAAGATAAGGATATCGTGTTTAAATCCCTTGTTGATACCTTTATGGAGAATTTGGGGCAGTATATTGTAAAACCACACTTTCCAGAAAAGTTTGTTTTAAAGAAGTATAAAGATAAAATAAAATAAGGAGTAAATGCTTAAAAATATAGGATATTTATTGTTGGGAGTGTGGATTATTTTTTCTGCTGGCTTTGTGGCAGCAGATATTTATACTTTTATTGACAGTGACGGTATTCTTCATTTTACCAATGTGCCGACATCTTCAGATTATAAATTGTATATTAAAGAGCGCCCCAAAAAAATACCACCCAAATATGATACGCAAAAATTTGATGATATTATCCGAAAAGCCCAAAAAAAGTATGGAGTTGAGTTTTCTCTTATTAAAGCGGTGATCAAGGTTGAATCCGGGTTTAACCCGAAAGCTGTATCAAGAGTCGGTGCGAAAGGCTTGATGCAGATCATGCCGACAAATTATAAGTCCCTTTATGTAAAAGACCCCTTTAATCCTTTAGATAATATTATGGGAGGAGCACTTTATCTTCAACGTCTTTTACGACGATATGAATATAAATTACCCCTGGTTCTTGCTGCCTATAATGCAGGCCCCGAGGCTGTGGATAAGTATAAGCGGATTCCACCCTATGAAGAAACCCAGAATTATGTCAGAAAAGTGATGAAAACCTATAGCCAGTATAAAAAATCTTAAGTTTTGCTACAAATCCTTTTGAACGTCTTTGATGAATTGTAATAATTTATCTTTCATGTCCGGCCGTTCAAGGGCAAAGGCAAGATTAGCCATCTGGAAGCCTGCTTTGTCTCCACAGTCAAATCGCTTACCTTTGAATTTATAACCGTAAATGGGCTGCTCCTTTAGAAGGCTTCTCATGGCATCCGTGAGCTGGATTTCACCACCGGCTCCTTTTTTCTTTTTCCCTAGAAAATCAAATATTTTGGGAGTTAAAATATATCGACCGATAATGGCAAGATTGGATGGTGCTTCTTCAGGATCTGGTTTTTCCACCATATCGTCAATTCGGAAAATATCTTCTTCGACCTGTTGTGCATCAAGAATACCGTACTTATCGGTCTGGTCTTTGTCTACTTCCATTACAGCAGCCATGGAGGCTCTTAGACGGTCAAATGTTTTAACCATTTCAGATAATACCGGGGTTTGGGTCTGGATAAGGTCATCCGCCAACAGCACAGCAAAGGGCTCATCGCCGACGATATCTCTGGCACACCAGATGGCATGTCCTAATCCTAATGGCTGATTTTGCCGGGTGTAAACAATCGTGCCTGTTTTGGGAACCAGCTCCTCGATCTGTTTTAGCAGATCATCTTTTCCTTTTTCTTTAAGGGTATGTTCTATTTCAAAGGATCTGTCAAAATGATCCTCTAATGCTTTTTTCCCGCGGCCAGTGACAAAGATGATTTGTTCGATACCTGCAGCAAAGGCTTCTTCAACCGCATATTGAATCAGAGGTTTGTCAACAACCGGGAGCATCTCTTTTGCCATGGCTTTTGTGGCTGGGATAAACCGAGTACCAAGTCCTGCCACAGGAAAAACAGCTTTTCTAATCTTCATGAAAACTCCTTTTATAATCTATCGATCAAGAAGTGTATGATCAAGTTGTATGATGGTTATAATTTGCTGCCTTGTTATGTATTTGGAAAAAAAACATATGTCAAATATAATTTTATCTGTTCTATATCGGGATTTTGCCTTTAACACCGGGCATATTCAATTTTATAAAGGATATTTATTATCGGTTAGAATTTATGCTGGTACCTACCAGTTGGTGTAATTTTTTGACATTATTATGTTTTTTTTGTATATTCCATTTTTTTAGATAAAAAGGACAATTCAATATAAGGAAGTATGAATGACTGATAAAACACAAAAAATATCTGAGATTCCACCCGAGCAGCTTACTTTGAAAAGTAAATTTGAGTTTGAATGCCATAAGGGTGTGAAATGTTTTACTGACTGTTGTCGGGGGATTGATGTTATGCTTACCCCATACGATATATTAACCATGCGTAAGAAACTGGACCTTACATCAGAAGAGTTTCTTGCTGTTTTTACCGTTCCACAGATTCTTGAAAAAGCAGAGCTTCCTGTTGTAACTTTAAAACTCTTGGATGATGAAAGAAAATCTTGCCCTTTTGTAGAAGACAAGGATGGGTGCGTGATTTATGAGGATCGCCCCACAACCTGCAGGTATTACCCTTTGGGGGTTGGATCTTTGAGTTACTCAGGAGAAGGGGATGAAAAAGAAGAATTTTTCTTTACGGTTAAAGAGGCTCATTGTTTGGGATTTGAGGAAAAAAAGAAATGGACGGTTGCTGACTGGAGAGATGATCAGGGCATTAACTTAAGGGATGAAGTAAATGATGGCTGGTTGGATCTGATGGTTAGAAAAAAATCGCTGCCCCAAAGTATGAAACTATCTGAAGAAGCCAAAAAAATCTTTTTTATGGTTTGTTACAATATTGATAAGTTTAAAGATTTTGTATTTAACAGCAGTTTTTTGGATCGATACGATCTGTCTGACCAGAAAATTAAAGAAATTAAAGATGATGAAGTTAAATTGTTGCAATTTGGATTTGAGTGGCTGAATGCGACTTTTTTTCAGGCAGGAACCGAGAAGTTTGTGCCAAAGAAAAAAGAATAAATTAAAATTACTTATTTTTTTGAGAAAACCGGCTGTGGAGAATAAAGACCACAGCCGGTTTTTATTTGAGCTAATATGTATACCACAGATCTTCGTGAAGGTTGGTATCGTTTAAGCGCTCTTCAATATCCACATTAAAAAAGTCAGCAATAGGTCTGAAAATTTCAGGGGAATCCGTTTGAACTTTTTTCGCGGTACTTAAAAGGACCTGAAAACCTTTTTCAGCCATTTTCCCCAAGGGTTGGCGGCAAGGGCCGGAGGGCATTCCCAGTAATTTCATCAGGGTTTTTACCGGTAATGGATTTCTTGCTCTGCAGGTTACGGGTCCAAATTTAGAATCTTCCTGGGTGGTGACGACAACCAGATCCAGAAGGGGTTTTATGGCCTTTTGAAATTTCAAGGCCTGTTCAGCCTCTTTTTGATTGGCCAGTTGAACCATCTGAGAAAGAAATTTTGGCGCAATATTAGACATCACACTAATTGTGCCACATGCCATAATGTCCGGATCTGTCATTATATCATAGACCAGGGCGTCATCCCCTGAAAGAATTTTGAAATCCTGACCGCATAATTTACGGGTTAATTTCATGTTTTCAAGATTTCCTGTCGCCTCTTTGACACACGATACATTTTTACAGTTCTGGGCCAAGATCGCCAGGTCTTGGGGGTGCATTTGTGCGCCCACTCTTCCGGGAATAATGTATGGAATGATAGATATATCCGGATATTGGTTTGCAATGACTTCGTAATATTCTTTTCTTATTTCAAGAGAAGACGGGCCATTATAATATGGGTCTACCAGTAGTATCGCATCAACTCCGGCTTTGGCTGCATGTCCGGTTGCCTGGAGGGCTTCGTTGGTGTTATTGCTCCCGGTTCCGGCAATGGTTAGGCATTTCTTTTGAGCATCTTTGGCGACCTGGGCTATGACATGATTATGTTCTTCCCATTTGAGTGTAGGGCTTTCTCCGGTGGTCCCTGTCGCCAGTATCCCGGTAATTCCATTTTCAATCTGGAAGTTGATTAATTGTTCAAGACCTTTATGGTCTAACTCTCCAGTTTGATCAAAAGGGGTGATTAATGCCGTATAGCATCCTGGTTCCATGTTGTGCTCCTGCCTTTTTAGTAATGATTCTAAATGAGTTTATTCAAACTTGCATGATATCAAAAGTTGCCAATAGGTTCAAGCCAAAACTAGATTGCTGTCAGGAACAAATCTTTTCTTGACAAAAAGAGTTCACTGACGTAGAAAAAACGAGCTTTTTTTGCTGAGCGGGAATAACTCAGTGGTAGAGTGCGACCTTGCCAAGGTCGAAGTCGCGGGTTCAAATCCCGTTTCCCGCTCCACATTTCTTTTTTAATTTCAGTTCTTAAAAAAAGGATGGTCCTGTGACTGCAGCCGAACACGTACTTTGTATCGTAAAAAAAAATCTACCGGAGCCCTGGATTCAGTTAAAAAGTATCTTAAAGCTTGAAATAAACGAATTTATGGCCATCTGTTCAAAAGCTGGATTTGAGTTTATTAATCGACCGGATGCAGAAACTGATCCATCCTTAAAACAGGTTATTCCATATATTGTCCTTCAAACGAGTGACTTTAAAATGACCGCAGTCTACAGTCGAAATGGTAGTGAAAAAAGGCTTCATGATCTGAACTCTATTGGAATTGGTGGGCATATTAATCCCATTGACAGCACGTTTGAAAATGACGATTTTGAGCATATTCTTTTAACCGGTATGCAAAGAGAACTCGATGAAGAACTTGAACAACGGCCATTAGATGAACAGCCGGATTTTGTTGGCATTATCAATGAAGATATTACCGATGTGGGAAAAGTTCATTTTGGCGCTGTTTTTCGAATCGTGACAAACACCCCCCAGGCGTTTGTGCCCGGTGAGGAATTGTTCGATTTTAAGTGGATGCCGACAGATCAATTGAAGACTTTAAATCTGGAATTGTGGTCGCAGCTTGCATTGACACTTGTTCAAACCCGTTAGGAATTTAATAGTTTGAGCACAAAAGAGTCTTTGTTTTTAAGAAGCTTGGACCCCCGGGTAATTTTACATAAGCTAATCCCATATTTTTGTGCTATTTTGCGTTGAGTTATGCCGCTATGAAGATCTTTTAAGAGCTTCCAGCGCAAAGAGAGATCATCCAGTTCTGAAGGCGTAAAAATATCTTTAAAAAAATGTTCCATATCATCAACATTGTCAATTGATATCATAATCTTCAATAAATCCTGATCAACCGCCATATATCCCCTTGTTTAATATTTTTTCTAAAATATATTGCATTTAATTTATTCTTCAAAGCATTGTACCTGATATAAAGATACTTTCAGATGCCCGGATTCCCATTCATCAGAAGGCAAACCCGCTTTTGTACAAAGATGGTTTAAAAATTGTCGGGCACTTTCAAGCTGATCCCAGACCTGGGGTAGAAAGGTTGCACGATGATGATTTTTTTCAATGATAACGCCGTCAATACCCGGGCGAAGTTTTTTTAACAGATCGCTACCACCAGTATAATCAAGTTCTTTGGGTGTGGTTAGGATACTGATTTCAATGCAGGTATCTTTGAGTTCAGCATGGGATAACGGGTTAAATCTTGAATCATTAAAAGCGGCATGCTTTGCATTATCTGATACACCTTCTATTAAGGATTTTACAGGCTCTATATTACCGATGCATCCTCTTAATTTGCCTTTTTTATGCAAGGTGACAAAGGTGCCGCGATTTCCTTTCATGATGGGGCTTGTACATTGTTTTTCGATGGTGGTAAGCCTTTCCTTTTCACTTTTGAACTGGTTTGCAATTTTTTCTCTTGCCAGTTTTAAAAGTATTTGGCCTTCTTGTTTTGAAACATTTTTTGCCATGAAAATTTTCCTCGCAAATTTAATGTTGTCGGTTGCCTTGTCATCTTGTAGCAGTTTGAATCTTTGCTTTCAAGAAAGAAGCACACCAAAAAATGTGTAAATAATAAAAAGACAGCAAGGCCCATGTCCCAGAAGCTCTGTGGAGGATATATGTTCTAAATCAAAGTAATTTAGCGTAAAATAGAGAAAATAAGTGTAAATTGGTGCCAATCAAACAATCATTGAACACCGATCGGGTGTCTTATAGCGCCAATGATATATTTAAAAAAATATTGATCGCCAGTAACTCGGATTGACTAATTTTTGGTTGAGAATTATAATCTAAATAATTTTTATAAATCGTATCGAAAATGAAGTAACTTCAAGTTGAATATCTCTTTTTCATCGTAATAAATATCTGATTGGGGAAAAATAAATGGCAACCATGGTTGATAAAAAATTAGTTTGTAAGTTGATTGAAAAAGGTGTTGAAGTCTCTCTTATTCCGGGATTTATCAGAAGTCTTGCCAATGCTTGTTTGCTTACCCCGAATATCTCTCATTCCCAGGTTAACAAGCGTTTGAAATATCTTGGATGGGATGATATCGAGTTGGATTATCATACGATTCAGCTGGCCATTGATTCTTTGGAAACTAAAGGTTTAAGTCGATTAGAGTATAAATCTGCTCCCTGGTATGTAAATGGTTTTAAATTAAAGGCGCCTTTTAAACCTTCAAAAGCGTTTCCAAAGGGGTATAATCCAGCTTAAATTCATGAGCTACAGGTTTGCAGACAATTTTATTGCCCACATAATTAATTCCTTTTGCAAAATCTGGATCCGTTTTACATACTGATTTCCAACCATTATCAGCGATTTTTAAAGCGTATGGTAATGTTGCATTTGTCAGCGCAATGGCAGATGTTAAAGGGACTGCACCCGGCATGTTGGTAACGCAATAATGAATGACGCCATCAACCTCGTAAATTGGATCATTATGGCTGGTTGGTTTCGAGGTTTCAAAACATCCACCCTGGTCAATGGCAACATCCACAATAACCGATCCTTTTTTCATTGTTGGCAGCATCTCTTTTGTGATCAGCTTAGGGGCTTTTGCCCCGACAACAAGGACGGCTCCGATAACAAGATCAGCGCCTTTTACCAGTTTTTTTATCAGTGCAGGAGAAGAGACCAATGGCCTGCAATTGGCCGGCATGATTTCTGAAAGATAACGAAGCCGGTCAATATTTGTATCCAGGATGGTAACATTGGCTCCCATCCCGCAGGCGACTTGAGCCGCATGGATACCTACAACGCCGCCTCCCATAACCATTACATTTGCCGCGGGCGTTCCTGTCACACCACCCAGCAGGACACCTCGTCCGCCAAAGGTCTTTTCAAGATATTTGGCCCCCTGTTGAACCGCAAGTCGCCCGGCCACTTCACTCATCGGGGTTAACAATGGGAGTTTTTGGTTTTTATCTTCAATGGTTTCATATGCAATACCGATGGACCCGGTTTTTAGCAAGGCAAGCGTAAGGTTAATATCTGCAGCCAGATGAAGATAGGTAAAAACGATCTGGTCTTTTTTAATCAGGTTGAATTCAGAGGGTTGAGGTTCTTTGACATGCATGACCATGTCCGATGCGGCATATATTTTTTCCGGGGTATCGATAATAATGGCACCGGCATCAGTATAGTTCTGATCAGAAAAGCCTGAACCTATACCCGCCATTTTTTCAACCAGGATCTTATGTCCCCTGGTGGTCATCATGTCCACACCTGCTGGGGTCATGCTTACCCGGCTCTCTTGGGGTTTTATTTCCTTTAGAATCCCGACAATCATAGTTATTAGCTCCTTTGTTATAGAAAAAATAACTGATTAGATTTATTCTGGAAACAGCTTGTTAATCCCTTTAAATTCTTGGATATGAGAGATAAAAATATTTACAAGATCTGCATCAAAATGCTTACCTGATTCTGATTGAAATAATGTTACGATTCGGTCTGTTTCCCATGCATCTTTGTAACATCGTTTATGGCTTAATGCATCATATACATCAGCAATGGCTGCGATTCGCCCGAAAATATGGATATTTTTTCCTGCAAGGCCTTGAGGATACCCATTTCCATCCCATCTTTCATGGTGCTGTAAGGCAACGATAGCCGCTGTTTCCATAATTGGGCGATTTGATTTTTTTAAAATATCATATCCGGTTTTGGCATGATCTTTTATGATTTCAAATTCGTCTTTGGTTAATTTGGCCGGTTTATTTAAGATTGCTTCCGGAACACCAATTTTCCCTACATCATGCATGGGTGAAGCAAGCCTTAACATTTCACAGGTTTTTTCATCTAAACCATATTTTTTTGCTAGTAGATAACAAATTTCTGCCACACGGGTTACATGGTTAGCGGTTTCCTGGGAACGGGTCTCTACAATTTCTCCCAGGGTCAATATTACTTCTTTTTGGGTGTTGATAATTTCTCTGGCAAGACTAATATTGTCAAATCCAATAGCGATATTATTTGCATAGATTCTGACCAGATTTTTTTCTAAAGAATTGAGCTCTTTTATCCCACTTAAGTATAGAATGCTTAAGAAATTTTCTTGGGTTTTAAAAACACCTACATATTCGTTGTCTTTGAAAAGTTCTCCCCCATTTTTTTTGTAGGTTTCATATGCCTGGATAATGGTAGGCGGCATGGATTCATCCAGCGGGGTACCTTTTTGCCCATCCATAACACCTGTTCCCGCCATTAAAAGGACATTGGATTTTGGCATGCCGATAAAATAGGCGCTGTCAATATCATTGGATGGGGTGTTAAGATTTAAGATATCAAATAAATGATTGAGCACATGGCTGCCAAATGTGGAATAAGAACTATGCTTTAACACTTCTGAAGAGGCGGAGATGATATTTTTCAAACCCAGACTATTTTTCTCAATCCCTTTTAGGCTTTCATAGCTTCTTAGGCAGGCCGTGACCATGGTAAATAATTTTTGGGCCGTTAAATCAGGCTTGGTTTTATAATCATTAATATCATATTTTGTAATGACTTCCTGTTCCGGTGCTTTGCCAGGCTGTCCGGTTCTTAGAACGATTCTCACCGATGAATTTTTGATTTCATTTCGAATGTATTCTACTAATAAGAGCCCTGAGTCATCATTTTCCATGACGACATCTAATATGATTAGTGCAATGTCGGTTTCATCTTGGAGTATTTTTTTGACATCCTCTTCACAATAGGCGCTTAAAAGTTCAACTTCCCGGTTATTAAAGGTATATTCTCGAAGGGTAATTCGCGTGATTTCATGGACGTCTTCTTCATCATCAACAATAAGAATTTTCCAAGGAGCCTCATTGTTGCCGATGATAACCTTATTTTTATTGTAGCCATCATCTTCATCAACAAATATCAAACGATCTTCTGAGTTTTCTTCCGGGTTTTTGGCCATTCAAATTGTCCTTTATTTTTCCTTAAAATAGATGTCAACCAGGTCTTGAGCCAATCCTATATATGTTTGGGGCGTTAGATCTTTCATCTGTTTTTTGAAATTTTCGGGTACTTTTTCAAGTTTATCTACAAACCGTTCCAGGTCTGATTTTTGGATTTTTTGTCCTCGGGTAAGATCCTTGAGGCGTTCATACGGGTTGTCTTCGCCAAAAACGCGCATGGCTGTCTGGAAAGGTTCTGCTAACAACTCCTGGTTTTCATTAAGGTCTTTTTGAATCATTTTGTTGTTTAAATCCAACTTTGATAGGCCTTTTAAAGAGTTTTTAACGCCAATGGTAAAATAGCCAAAGACCGCTCCCAGGCTTCTTAAAACAGTGCTGTCACTCAAGTCTCTTTGGAATCTTGATTTTTGAAGTTTTACGCACAGATGTTCCATCATGGATATGGCAATTCCCATATTTCCTTCACTGTTTTCAAAATCAATGGGATTGACTTTATGCGGCATGGTGGATGAACCTGTTTCGCCTTTTTTGATCTGCTGTTTGAAGTATCCAAGGCTGATATATCCCCACATATCCCGGTCAAAATCAATAATTATTGCTGCGGACCGGATCATGGCATTCAAGATAAATGCGATGGAATGATTGGGATTTACCTGGGTGGTAAAAATGATGGGGGACAGTTTAAGATTATTTGAAATAAACTGTCTTGATGCTTCAATCCAATTAATTTGAGGATATACAAAATGATGGGCATTAAAGTTCCCTGTTGCGCCATTCAATTTTGCCTGAACCGTTGTCTGGTCAATAATCTTCGCTTCCTGTGACACTCGCCAGGCAAAATTGACAAACTCTTTTCCAACTGTTGTAGGGGTTGCAGGCTGGCCATGGGTTCTTGACATCATTGGGACTGATTTATATGCCAAGGCCTTTTGCTCAATATCCTCAACCATCTGATTTAAAAGCTCTTTTGTGAGTTCTTTGCCTTTTTTAAGCATTAAGGCATATGCGGTATTATTAATGTCATCTGATGTACATGCAAAATGAACCCATTCTTTGATATCAGACAGACCCAGAGCATCTAATTTGTCTTTTATGAAATATTCGACGGCTTTAACGTCATGGTTGGTTGTTTTTTCAATCTCTTTTACTGCTTGGGCGTCTTCAACATTAAAGTTATTTGCAATGGTGTCTATTTTTTTTGTGTTTAACTCATCACAAGGGGCCAGTTTCAAATCGAAAAGTATAAATTTCAACCATTCAATTTCTACAAACACACGATGTTTTATCAGCCCGTATTCTGAAAAAATATCAGCTACGCTGTTGGTCAGTTTTGCATATCTCCCATCCAGGGCCGTTAGTGCAGTTATCATGGGGTTCTCCAGTTTGAATATAAGAATCAGGTTTGTCTAATCATTGAAAATTTTTCATAAAATTTTAAGTTCACATTTATATGTCGCTGTGTGCCATATAAAATAACAAACTATACACAATTAGACAATGAGAAAAGAAAGGGGGGAAAGAAAGCTGTAGCTATCGTTTGAATTTTATTAAAAACCCCAGGGTTCGACACTTGACAAAACATTGGAAAATAAGTATTTTAGCGAACGATTTTAGCTTAATTATTTAAATGAAAGTCCCTTTTTGTTGCAGGAGTAAATTTATGGCATTAACAAAGACACTGATTGCTGAAAAAATACAGAATGATCTTAAATTATCAAGAACAACCACCTATGAGATCATGGAAGAATTTCTTGAGATTATTAAAGAAACCATTGAAAAAGGTGAAGATATAATGATTAGTGGTTTTGGCAAATTTTGTGTTAACGAAAAAAAAGCAAGAAAAGGCAGAAACCCCGCGACAGATAAAGAGATGACGCTTCCTGCCAGGCGCGTTGTTACCTTTAAATGTTCAGGGAAATTAAGAGATCAAATTAATCCTTAATGCATTTCTTCTTTTAAAATGTATTTTTCTGAACACCTGATTACCCTCATTATTCTTGTTACCCTTATCGGAAGTTATCTGATTGGAAATCTGGCAGACTTTTTAAATCTTAAGTATCTGAACCAACCCCTACCTCCTGAGTTTGAAGGCTACTACGACAGTCAAAAATATGAGGATTCGCAAAGTTACTTGAGAACCACCACACAGTTTGGCTTTCTTACATCAAGTCTCGATCTGGTTGTTATCTTGGTATTCTGGTTTTTCAAAGGCTTCCAATATACAGATGCTTTTGTCAGATCTTTTGAGTTTTCTCCAATTATTTCCGGTCTTTTGTTTACAGGCATCCTATTATTCCTGAAACTGATTATATCTTTGCCTTTTAGTGTATATTCTACATTTGTCATTGAAGGAAAATTTGGGTTTAATAAAACAACCCCGATGGTTTTTATTACGGATCTGATTAAATCCATTATCCTCTCTTGCATATTGGGAGGCCTTTTATTGGCTTTGATTTTATTCTTGCTTGGGTCCGGTAATCAACAGGCCTGGATATTTTGTTGGATTTCCAGCGCAGTTTTTCTTCTTGCTGTCCAGTATATTGTTCCGACCTGGATTATGCCGTTATTTAACAAGTTTACCCCGTTGGAAGATGGCACATTAAAAAAAGCGATTTTTGACTATGCAAGTTCTATCGATTTTTCCCTTTCCAATATATTTGTCATGGATGGTTCGAAAAGAAGCAGCAAGTCAAATGCGTTTTTTGCAGGCTTCGGGAAAAATAAACGGATTGTTTTGTTTGATACCTTAATTAATGATCAAACCGTTGAGGAGTTGGTTTCGGTTCTTGCTCATGAGATGGGCCATTTTAAAAAACAACATATTATCAAACGAATTATTCTGGCAATTTTCCAAATGGGAGCAATTTTTTATTTGTTGTCCATATTTCTTTCTCACGAAGGTCTTTTTGCTTCTTTTTTTATGGAGCATATTTCTGTATATGCTGGCTTGATCTTTTTTGGCATGTTGTATTCGCCCATAGATTTTTTTCTATCTATTTTTTTTCAGATGTTGTCCAGGAAAGATGAATACGAGGCAGATCAGTTTGCTGCTGATACTCTAAAAAGCAGTCAGGGATTGGTCGGAGCATTGAAAAAATTGTCAACTCACAATTTATCAAATTTAACCCCGCATCCTTTTTATGTCTTTTTGAATTATTCCCACCCGCCGGTGTTAGAAAGAATCAGAGCGTTAAAATCTTTGTAGTTACTTGTTATTGGTAATAAACGCTAAAATTAATATGGGCGTTTATTTTTCAACTCTCTGGGAGCTTTGGTTTCGACCTTTTTCTTTTGCTTCATAGAGTGCTTCATCTGCCATCGCAAGTAGACCTTCAGCTGAGTTATCAGCTCCTGGCATTGCCGTTGCAACACCTAAACTAAGCGTGACATGAGCATTCACTTCGGATTTTTCGTGAGGGATCATTAACTTTTCTATATTTTTGCGGATCTCTTCAGAAACAATCAGCGCTCCTTTGGCATCGGTATGGGGCAAAACAACTGCAAATTCTTCTCCGCCATAGCGGGCTGCCAGGTCGGATGAGCGGGAGGCTGAAGTTTGGATAGACTTTGCTACTCGAACCAGACAGTCATCACCTTCTTGATGTCCGTAATTGTCATTGTATAGTTTGAAAAAATCAATATCAGATAAAATAAGAGACATTGTCTCTTTGTTCCTATAATGACGATTCCATTCTGTCCCAAGGTAATCATCAAATTTTCTTCGGTTTGGAATTTGGGTCAAGCCATCAATAACAGAAAGCATTTTAAGCTTTTCATTAACTTTTTTAAGCTCTTGTTCTGCCCGGACGGTTTCGCTGATATCAATTGCAAATCCGTTAAACCCGTCTGTTCTCCCAGAAGCTTCCTGGGTTGCCTTTGCATAACACAATGCCCAGACAAAAGAATTGTCTTTTCGTTTAAGACGAGCCCGAAACCGGATGATCTCTCCAGCCTCGCGAAGTGAAAACCTGAATTCTTCGGACCTTTCTTTATCAAAAAAGGTTTGGGAATAAAAATCTGTGATTTGTTCAACCACGGCTTCAGAAGATTCATATCCCATCATCCATGCATATTCCGGATTTGAAGAATTTATATTTCCGTCTCTGTTTACATGGAAAAAACCAATAGGAGCGAATTCAAAAACCTGGCTGAGGTTTTGTTCATGATGTTTTAAAGTGGCCTTGTCTTTTAACCTGGCTGAAATATCTTTTGCAAGGACCGCAACCCCTAATTTTTCACCCTTTGTATTTATTATCGGTGAGTAGAAGATTTCGCATTGGATTGTTTTGCCGTCTCTTTGTACTTGAGAGTTGATCAATTCAGTGGTTCTGCAGTTTGTCAGATCACGTTTTTTTAGGGGGGTCAGCTCGTTTAGAAAGCGCCCCATGGTCTCGTCTTCTGTGTAGCCAAAAAGATCTCTTGCGCCCTTATTCCATGACGATACATGTAAGTCATTGTCGGCCTCAATGTATGCTAAACTTGCGTGACCAATTAAGTTCCCAAGCGTTAGAATTCTATCTATTAATTTTAAATCCATATCGTCATTTTTATAATTTTGTTGATTTGAATCAGATATTATGAAATTTTATTTTTTTTAACAAGGGAAAATTAAAATAAATTAAATCAATGAGCAAATTAATTATCACAGCGGATATTCATGGTAGTTACAATTCATGGTTAACGATTAAAGCACTATTAAAAAAAGATGACAGCCTTGCTGTCGCAGGGGATTTGTTTGATACTATATATGGCAGCTACTCAGATCCTGATTTCCGGCCAGAAGCGATTAAGGAGGATCTTAAATCATTTTGTCATCCGATATATTATGTATATGGCAATTGTGACAGTGAAAATTTCACACCGGGATATAAACACAGCGTACTCTTTAAATCTTTTAATAAGAAAATTTACCTTCATCATGGTCAGCGGCCTTTTAATAGAACACAACATTTAGATATTATAATTCAAGGCCATACTCACTTGTGTCGCCTTGAAAAGAAAAATAATCAAATTTTTATGAATCCAGGATCTATCGCCCGGCCAAGAAATTCACAAGCCACTTATGGTGTTATAGATAAAACAGCCGCCAGTCTGATTGAATTGAAAACAGGGAAAACATTGACCTGTATTGAATTTTAGAAGGATTTTTAAAATGACTGGAGTTTTATTTAATACGCTCCACTGGATTTATAGGAGAAATCTTTTGTATTTTTCCGATACTCATATCGTATGATTTGTTGGGTTGCATGGCTTTTATTTTCTTTTTAAGTGCCATGTATTTTTGATATCCATTATACGGGCTTGATCCTTTAGACTTGTTTTTATTTGTTTGTGGTGGTTTTCTTTTTTTTGCCCCAGCCGGATGAATATCCTTTAAGATTTCATTGAACTTTAAAGGGTTTTTTGGGGTCTTTTTATTAAACGAAGGTGTCTTGTCGCGTTTAAAAGTCTTTGATGATGGTTTGAAATTTGTTTTGTTATTAAAAAAATTGTCCCAATAGTTAACTATTTTTATCCAAAAAAAACTTTCGGGTTGTTTGGCAGGAGCTGGTTCAGGTTCTTTTTTGGGGGGGGTAACTGGTTTCTTGGTTTTTTTTAAGTCTGTTTTTTTCGGGTTTGCTTCTTGTGATTTAAGCTGTGGAGCAAGATGGCGAAATGCAAGGTTGATCTCTTTCATCTTTTTTTCTGAAGTTTCCTGGGTTTTTGCATTTTTTGAGATATTTAAATTATTTCCAGCAACATCTGGGTGATATTTTTTTGCTAATATCCGATATGCTTTTTTTGTATCTTCAAGTGACATGCCAGATTTTAAATTTAAAATTTTCAAAGCGTCTTTATTGTTCATGGTATTTAAATAGGCTGCTGGAAACATTATAGTCAAGGATATTGATTGGTTCAAAGTTCAAATAGTGGTTTTGTGGTGTCTTGTTCACCAAAATTGCAAAACATAAATTGAAATGATATTGTATTATTTTGTATTTTAAAAAGGAGGCATAATGCCAAAGGAAGAAGCTATATCTGCCCGTATTCGAAAGAGTCCTGATTTTGCTGCCTGGTTCACCGCTTTTTTTCTCAAAAATCATATTGATCCCTTTGCCTACCCCTCTAAAGTTGCAACCCGGGAGCAAGTTGAATTTATGGTTTACCCCGAAGATGAAGAACGGTATTATCCTTGTTCAGATAAAATGTTTGAGACGATTATGTCCGGAATTTATCCTGCTTATTTAAAAAAACAGTATGAACAGGTATTTGATAAAGTTGTATCTATGATTGATGAACTTATCGAGGCTGAATATGATAATACTTTTTTAAAAACACTGGTTAAGATCAAATATGAAGATGAAATTCGCACAGGCCTTTTAATTCCTTCAAGGCTTGAAAAAAGGCTGTACAAGATTTTTTTAAGTCGCACCCACATTGAAAATCCATATTCAAATAAAAAAAAATCTGCAAATCATAACGCCATTAAGTTTTTAAATTCAGAAACATTTAAAAAAGCGCTTGATCAAGTGGATGATTCTTTTCAATCCATTGAAAATCTTTCTTTGTCCGAGTTAAAAGAAAAAATAAAAGAGATTGAGTTTAAACGATTATTAACTCTGATGGTGCAAAAGAATCTATGGGAACAGAAAAGTTCTAAAGTTCCTTCTTTAGCTAAATTCAAAGAAATCTTCAAGACCCCATTAAATGG
>JAWSVH010000280.1:0-1502 GCA_033852015.1 Desulfobacula sp. | reverse complement strand
GACTAATTTTCAAAGATCAAACCGACACTCAAGGCCACCAAATCAGTGACCCTCAAAACCAGAGTAATATACATGTGGTCCTGGTTTTTGTCAATTAGTATTTGCTACTAATTCAAAATAATTTTATGATGTTTTTTCTTTCCGGCTCTGAGCAAGATTTTATTCTCAGAAACATCTTTTTCTAAGACAATTTGATCAAAGGCAAGAATTCTTTCACCATTAATATATGCCCCACCCTGCTTGACCAATCTTCTGGCATCAGACTTAGATTTACACAGCCCGGCATCCACAAACAGGTCCACCGCCGGCATTTTCCCAACGACATCACCCAGGCTATACGATGATGATGGTACAGCCTTTTCACTGGCCGCCAAATGGCTTCCGCGAGGGATAGAACTTGCTGGTAAAAGATCCGTGGGCATTTCAATGCTACCGAACATGGATACCGATGCTTGAAATGCTTTTTTAGCTTCCTGCTCACCATGGCAAATCTTAGTCGCTTCATAGGCAAGCACAGCTTTTGCTTTATTAAGGTCAGCACCTTCAAGAGATGTCACCTGATCAATTTCATTCTTGTCCAGAAAAGTAAACAGCAATAGAAAACGAACCAGATCCGCATCATCTACATTGACCCAGAACTGATAATATTCATAGGGAGAAAACCTTTTGGCATCCAACCATACGGCACCCTTATGGGTTTTACCCATTTTAATACCGCTGGCTGTGGTAATCAAAGGAAAAGTTATTCCAAAGGTTTGTTTTCCCAACGTTCTTCGTGCCAGGTCGATACCCGCAACAATATTGCCCCATTGATCTGATCCACCCATTTGCAAGTAACACTCATGGGATTTGGCCAACTGCATAAAATCATAGGCTTGTAACAACATATAATTAAATTCAATAAAAGTCAGACCATCATCTGAATCCATTCTAGCTTTATAGCTTTCTGCCTTAACCATACGGTTAACACTGAAATGACGACCAATATCTCTTAAGAATGGAATATATTCAAGCGTAGTTAACCAATCTGCATTATCAACGAGCAAGGCTTTATCATCAGTAAAATCAAGAAAACGTGACAACTGATTTCTGATTCCTTCTTTATTCTCATCAATCTGATCTTGAGTGATAACTTTTCGAAGTTCAGTTTTTCCAGAAGGGTCACCGATTAGGCCGGTCCCACCACCCACAAGAGCTATGGGTCGATGCCCATGCCGTTGCATGTGTGCAAGTGCCATGATACAGACCAGACTGCCAACATGAAGACTAGAGGCCGTCGGATCAAATCCAATATAGCATGTTGCCCGTTTATTATTTAAATAGGCCTCTAATTCTTCTTTATGGGTAAGGTCTTCTACAAAACCACGTTCTTTTAGTACCGATAACACACTCATTCGTTTTCTTGCCCTTTACTTTTTCGTATATTCAACGGCCCTGGTTTCTCTAATCACAACGACCTTAACCTGCCCTGGAAAGGTTAGGTTTTCTTCGATTTGTCGAGC
>JAWSVH010000087.1:0-1121 GCA_033852015.1 Desulfobacula sp. | reverse complement strand
CTGGATTTAAATCCCGTTGAGAACACGGGGCCAACAAACCCGGCTCAAAAATCCCAGGAAAATACCCCTTCCAATTCCGAAGCAAGCAACCCGCAAGCCACATCTGCTAAAGAGACAATGAATGGCAGGGCATTAGATCAAAATGACATGCGGTTACTGGAAGAACTCAAAAAAATTGACACACAGACAAGACAACATGAAATGGCGCATATTGCAGCGGGCGGAAAGTACATCACCTCTGGCGCCACTTTTTCTTATCAGCGTGGTCCAGATGGCAAAAGCTATGCAGTTGGTGGTGAAGTCGGGATAGACACTTCTCCTGTTCCTGGAGATCCCCAGGCTACCGCCCAGAAGATGCGACAAATAAAAAGCGCAGCTCTTGCTCCTGCAAACCCCTCTTCCCAAGATTTAAAAGTTGCCGCAAGCGCAACCTCTGCTGCTTCAAAAGCACTGTCAGAACTCATGATATTGCAAGCCAAAGAGCAAGCCAGCACCAATGAAATGAAAGCCTTTAATGATCTGAAAAAAGCAAGTGACTCCTACCAAAAAGTTAATGCTCTGCCCGAAGAGAACACCTCCTCTTTTGAAATTGCGATTTAAAAGCAACCGGTCAAAAGGTCTTAATATCAAGGATGATGACATAAACCGACTTTTAAACGCCCCGGATGATTTAGTATAGAAAATAGCTGAATAATTCTAACACCGCCCGGCCTTGATATTTATTCAGAATGTAATTTATGATTTTCTTCTAAACACAATAATACCAATCAAACCGCTTCCCGGTAAAAGAAAAGCACCAGGGATGGGTACAGGGGATGTCTCTACAAAGAGCTCAATATTTTATTAAGCATTTACCTCATAGTATTCAGTCTCTCCTGATTCTGGGTTTCGAAGTTTGAAAAGCGTGGCTGAAAACCCAGAATCTGTATTGGCCTGGTGGGATACCACCTCCCACTTGTCTACAAACGCTTGTGCCTGGGTGGAGGAGAAGTTGCCGCCCTTGTTTTTCGTTTTTAGATACTCTTCTACCTCAGCAGTAGCAGTTTCACGCGAAAAATCAATATCACTGAAATCTACATAGGCAGCTTCTGACAATGAAGCCATGTCAAAATACTTTGTGG
>JAWSVH010000086.1:0-18627 GCA_033852015.1 Desulfobacula sp. | reverse complement strand
CACTGATACTTCCTTCTTCATACAAAGAGATAATATTTTCATCAAAGGAAACCATTTCCTGGGCCTTTCCAGCTGTAATAATATCATTAAACGTCTTGCCCTCGGATTCCCCATTAAGAATGGAATCTTTTACCCTAAGGTTTGATCCCATAATCTCAAAGGCGGCCACCCGGTCTCCACCAATTTTGGGCAGCAATCTCTGGGAAACTACCCAGCGGATGCTATCTGCCAGACGAATTCTGATCTGCCTTTCTTCTTCTATAGAAAACATACCCAAAACACGATTGATGGTCTGGCCAGCATCCACAGTATGCAGCGTGGACAAGACTAAATGGCCGGTCTCTGCTGCAGACAAACCAATCTCAACGGTTTCCCTGTCCCTCATTTCACCCACTAAAATCACTTTAGGGGCTTGTCGCAACGCTGCTCTTAAGCCACTTGCAAAGGTATCAAAATCCGCCCCAAGCTCCCGCTGGTTAAAAGTAGATTTTTTTTGAGTATGCTGGTACTCGATTGGATCTTCAAGGGTAATAACATGAACGGATTTTTGTTCATTTATCTTGTCCAAAAGTGCTGCAAGAGAGGTCGTCTTACCAGATCCAGTTGCTCCAGTCACAAAAATAATTCCATTGCGCTCTTCGGCCATTTTATGAAATGCCTTGGGCAAGTTTAACTCTTCAATGGTTGGAATCTTTGTTTCAAGTTTTCTTAGAACAATGGAATATTTACCCGACCGAGAAAAAATATTTACTCTGAACCGGGCCTTGTCTCCAAGTTGATAAGAAAGATCGCACGACCCTTCTCGAATAAGCGTTTCAGTCAGTTTTCTATTATTATTGATTAAATTTAATGCAAATATTTCGGTCTGGAAAGGGCTCAACAGTTTAAAATCCGGGTCAACCTCTACTGCAACTAATTCTCCCGAGCTTTCAACCTGCAATGGCTTTCCTGGAGTGAAATTCAGATCCGACACATTGCTATGGGAGTCCAGCATTTTTGAAAGGATATGGTCAATCTGCTGTTTTTTCATACCACCCTCCTTTAGGATTCAGTATAGGGCAACGACATTAAGCTTCGGTAAAATCTGCCGGTGGAGTCTTTAAAAATGACCTGAATAACGATTTATTATTTGCTTTTCCATACGCCTCATCGGGGCTGATCCACCCTTTTTGATACAATTGCATAATGGCGTCATCCAACAATTGCATTCCATACTGTTTTCCAGTCTGTATCATAGACGCTATCTGGTGGGTCTTCGCTTCCCGAATAAGATTTCGAACAGCAGGTGTAGCCACAAGAATTTCCAGAGCAGCACACCGGCCTTTTTTATCTATCCTTTTAAATAGAGTTTGGGCAACCACAGCTCTTAATCCATCGGATAAAGTAGACCGTATCTGGGCCTGTTCTGTGGAAGGAAAGACTTCAATGATTCTGTCAACGGTTTTGGCGGCACTGGAAGTATGTAAAGTTCCAAATACCAAGTGGCCTGTAGATGCGGCCTCTATGGCAAGGGAAATTGTTTCAAGGTCCCGAAGCTCACCCACAAGAATAATATCAGGGTCCTCACGCAATGCCCCTCTTAAAGCCGCAGAGAACGTCTGTGTATGCAGTCCGACTTCCCTATGATTAACAATACATCCCTGACTTCTATGCACAAACTCAATGGGATCTTCCACCGTGATAATATGATCTTTACGATTTCTATTGGCCTGATCAACGATCGCAGCCAATGTGGTTGACTTACCAGAACCCGTTGGCCCTGTGACCAGGACAAGCCCCCTGGGTAAATCAGCCAATTTAGAGATTACCGGTGGAAGTCCAAGCTGCTCTGCTGTGAGAATCTCAGATGGAATTTCACGGAACACTGCTGAAATACCACTTTTTTGCATAAAATAATTTGCCCTGTAACGAGCAAGACCGGGTATTTCATAACCAAAATCCACATCCCCGGTCTCTTCAAAAACCTTTATTTTCTCCTGGGACGTAATTTCATATAAAAGTACCCGAAGTTTATCACTGGTCAAGGTATCATATTTAATACGTTCGATATCACCATGAAGCCTAATCGCCGGCTGCTGCCCAGAAGATAAGTGGAGATCCGAAGCGCCTTGTTCATGCATCAACTTAAAAAAAGCATCAATTTCAGCCATTTTTTTTACCCTTTTTTAATTCGATATTGAGAAGATAAACTATGCTTGTTTGATAAACTTCAAGGTCGAATCGGTTTCATCCGCCGCCTTATTTTCATCTTTAGTCATTTCAAGCATTTTAGAATGCGTTTCGAGTACCGCACTGATTTGTATTTCAAGCTGAATTCGCTGACGTTTGAGCTCTATAATATCACTATGAAGCTGGGATAATCTTTTATGCGCCCGATTCAGTATTCTTTCTGCTTCAACCTCGGCATTGGCAATAATTATCTGGGAAGATTTTTTTGCGTTTTCTTTCATCTGATCCAATACCTTCTGTGATTGGATCATGGCATTTTTCATCGAATTTTCTCGTTTCCGATACCCTTGGTTTTCCAGGTTAAACCGATGGCTTTCTTCCTGAAGATTTTTAATGGTCTGGTTCAAGCCATCCAATTCTTTGGACACATCTTCGAGAAAATAATCCACTTCCTGAACATCAAATCCTCTGAACCGAGTCGTGAACTCTTTTTGTTTAACCACCAATGATGTGATACCCATAAAACACCTCATTTTAAATTATGATAGTCGAACCGCCATCTGGTGAAGGTTATTCACAACAAACACCTGAAGAAATCTAATCGCTATAATGACAATAATAGGAGATAAATCCATCCCCCCAAAATTGACGGGAAGTCTTTTTCGAATCTGATAAAATACAGGTTCTGTGACATTATTAATAAATCTAACAATGGGGTTATAGGGATCCGGACTCACCCATGAAAGTACAGCACCTGCAACAACAATCCAAAAATAAGCGCTGAGAACCCAATCAAAAACGACTGCTATCGCTTCAAAAAAATTACCTAATATGAACATTTATGTTACCTTTTTTCAACAATTTCTATAGTTTCCAACTTTCTGATTAACTATGAAACCCTCGAAAAGTCAAGTTTTTTTGAATATTTAGCCCGATTATTTATCTATTCTTCGGCCAACCATAAGTAAATAATAAATCCTTTTTTTGTTCCCTTCTCATTTTGCCTTTATATTCTCCCAAGCAATTTTCTATACTAACTACTTGAAATATGTTATGGATCGCATTAAAATCTACCGTATTTAAAATACGCTTAATTCCACATAAAGGAGTCTGACAACATGGGTCAAGTCAACCTCAAAGAGCTTGCATCTGTCTCTTATAAAAAAGCGGCTATCAACAAAGGATATACAGATCAAGCCCTAAGTATAAATGTGGGTTCCTCTGATATTGCCATCAACCCCATTGAAGAAAAAATTAAGCACAAATTTATCGGCGGCAAAGGGTATGACCTGTGGCTGATGTGGAATGCAGTTTCAGGCGACACCAAATGGAACGATCCGGAAAATACCATTTGTATTGCCGCAGGCCCCCTGGGCGGAACCCCTGGTTATCCCGGAGGAGGCAAAAGTGTTGTAACGGCTATTTCCCCTTTAACAGGCGCACCTGTTGATTCAAATGTAGGCGGTTATTTTGGCCCCTATAAAAAATTCTCTGGTTTTGATGTTATAGAACTGACAGGCAAAGCCGTTGAAGATACTATTATTTTAATCGACGGCATAGACGAAACCATCAAAATATTCAATGCCAAAGATCTACCCGAAGATGCCTATGCACTTTCAAAAGCACTTACCCACCACTTTGACCCTGATAAACCGGTCAATATCTCAGTCGTCACCACAGGTCCGGGTGCAGCCAACACCAATTTTGGATGCTTAAATTTCTCCTGGTGGGATACAGGGCGTAAAATGGTTCGATACAAACAGGCCGGTCGAGGAGGCATCGGTACCGTCTTTGCTGACAAAAGAATTAAAGGTGTCGTTGCACGATTCGGGGCTATTTCCATGAAAACAAATAACCCTGCAGACCTTGATGCCCTGAAACTGGTAACCAAAACCCATGCAAAGGAAATCCACGAACTGGACCCCAAACAGAATCGAATGTCCTCGGTGGGAACCACCCATCTTGTCCCCATTATGAATGATCACGATTGCCTTCCGGTTCATAATTTTAAATTTGGATCAAACCCCCAAAGCCTTGTCATTGGGGAGGATGTATATGAAAATCTCTTTGATAAAGGCTTTGATGGGTGCTGGAGAGGTTGTGCGGTTGCCTGTTCCCATGGCGTAAAAGATTTTTCACCTTTTACAGGACCATATAGGGGCCAAAAGGTCTTCGTTGATGGTCCTGAATATGAAACTGTGGCAGGGTGTGGCTCAAACATAGGAATATTCGATGCCCATACCATTCTTGAGATGAATTTTTATTGTGATGCCTATGGCCTGGATACCATTTCTGTAGGGACCTCTTTAGCCTTTGTCATGGAATGCTTTGAAAATAACCAAATCACCACCCAACATACCGATGGAATGGATTTAAGCTTTGGCAGCCGGTATAATGCCCTGAAAATAGTCCACCAGATGGCAAAAGGAGAAGGGTTCGGTGCCATTGTAGGCAAAGGTGTCCGACAAATGAAAGCTATTTTTGCTAAAGACTTTGGTTCAGATGCCAACTTTATGCAAGACATAGGTATGGAGTCCAAAGGCCTTGAGTTTTCTGAATACATGACCAAAGAATCATTGGCTCAGCAAGGAGGATACGGCCTTGCGCTCAAAGGAGCCCAGCATGACGAAGCCTGGTTGATCTTCCTTGACATGGTTCACAATTTTATGCCCACCTTTGAAAATAAAGCCGAAGCCCTTCACTGGTTCCCTATGTTCAGAACCTGGTTTGGTCTTTGCGGCCTGTGCAAACTGCCCTGGAATGATATTCTGCCCGAAGACAACAAACAAACCCCGGAACCTGCCAAAGTTGTCAAACATGTCGGCTGGTACGCAGATTTCTTTTCTGCAGTCACCGGCAGAAAAACAAGCCCGGATGATCTCATTGCCATGAGCGAGGCTGTATACAATTTCCAGCGAATCTTCAACCTGAAAATGGGATATGGAACCCGTGAGCACGACACCATTCCCTATCGAGCAGTTGGCCCTGTAACAATAGAAGAATATGAATCCCGGAGCAAACGCTATGATGAACAACTTATAGAAAAACACCAGATAGATATTTCTTCGATGAATACCCAACAAAAAGTAGCAACGCTGCGTCAAAAAAGAGAAGAACAATATGAATTGCTCAAAGATGCTGTATACAAACGCCGCGGCTGGACTTCAAATGGTATTCCCACAGTCAAAACAGTTAAACGTCTGGGTATTGATTTTCCCGAAGTGATGCAAACCCTCAAAAAAAATGGGGTTCAATAACCCATGATAAACGTGGATGGAAAAGATCTGCTCTGGACATCGGGCATGACAGTGGCAGATCTTTTAAGCGATCTTGAGAATGTGGAATTTTGCTCGGTCGTCCGATTAAATAAAAAGCTGGTATCCAGCCCAAATTTCAGCAAAACTCCCATCCCGGACCAGGCAAAAATCGAACTATTGCCTCTAGTTGCCGGTGGGTAGCGTTTTAACAATTTACCTATACAAATGTCTGACTGTCTGTTAGAACCCTTGACAGTGAATAGGCATATATTTATTAACTCTTAAAAAGAATCCAACTATTGAAACAACTTACTTCATTTTTAAAATCACTTTTCTCCCATAAGAAAAAAACCAAACCCGTTTTAAAACAACCGTCGATAAAACCTGATATTAAAACCAAGCTCGCTCCTACTGAATCAGAACCCCAGTCAAATAAGGCAAATATAAAGCCACCGCAAAAACCCAGAAAAAAGAAGTGGTCTATTAACGATTTTCCAGTGGAGCCCGAAGAAGGGAAAACACGTTTCCATGATCTTAAACTGCCTGTCAGCGTGATGCATGCGATAGCTGATTTGGACTTCAAATACTGCACCCCTATCCAGGCAGAACTCTTGGCACACACGTTAGAGGGTAAAGATGCCACAGCAAAAGCCCAGACCGGCACTGGTAAAAGTGCCAGTTTTATTGTTACTCTCCTTAATACCTTTATCAAAAAACCCGGCAAGAACAAAGCAGGATGTCCAAGGGCATTAATTTTAGCCCCCACAAGAGAACTGGTTTATCAAATTGAAAAAGATTTCATGGATCTTGCCAAATATACACACTTACGAATTGTTGCAATCTATGGTGGCACAGGCTACCAAAAACAACAAATCCTGCTCAAACAAAAGCCAGTAGATGTGATTGTTGCCACCCCGGGACGGCTGATTGATTTTATGAACAAAAGACTGATTGATCCATCCAAAGTGGAAATCGCCATCATTGATGAGGCCGACCGGATGTTAGATATGGGGTTTGTTCCGGATGTCCGCAAGATTATCCTAAAGACTCCACACAAAAAAAACAGGCAAACTCTGTTTTTTTCCGCTACACTTACACCAGAGGTATTGAGACTTGCTGATAGCTGGACCACAGACAATGTTGTCCAGATCGAAATTGCCCCGGAACAAATGGCTGCTGACAGCATCAACCAGATTGTTTATATCACCACTGAAGATGATAAATTTAAAAACGTATACAACCTTATCGAAACCCAGAATCTCCATAGAGTTATCATCTTTGTCAACAGGAAGGATACCGCAAGATCCTTATCTGAAAAATTTGACCGGTACGGCCAAAAGTGCAGCATATTGTCAGGAGATGTTGCACAGGATAAGAGATTTAAGGTACTGAACGGTTTTAAAAATGGAACAATAAATATTCTGGTAGCCACGGATGTTGCAGCCAGGGGGCTGCACATTGAGGGCATATCCCATGTTATTAATTATGATCTACCACATGAACCAGAAGCGTATGTCCATCGAATCGGCCGTACCGGCCGGGCGGGTGCATTAGGAACTTCCATCAGTTTTGCAGACGAAATGAGTTCATTTTTTATTCCTAAAATAGAAGAAGTTTTAGGAAACAAAATCATCTGTGAATATCCATCGGATGAACTGGACAAGGAACTTCCAAAACCCAAGCCAAGACCGCCACAAAAAAAACAACACCCAAGTTCTAAGCCCAAATATGGGAATAAACCCGGAAATAAAACTGGAAATAACAACCGTAAGAAAGGCCCCTACAAAGGAAAGAAAAAACCTTTCCCCCCAAAAAAATAATCCAATAAATGGTAACAGGCAAATCATAACTGACAAGTCTTCATAACCAGCTGCTCGACCCCACTAAAGAGATAGATGAAGACATAAATGAATAAATTACCGATACACTATAAATCTGTTACATCTTTTTTCAGATAGTCTATCAACGCTTTTTGAGTGGTTTCAAAAGCCAAATTATCCCAGGGGATATCTTTGGTCTTAAATTCTTGCACAGTTAGTGATTCGTGACAGGGCTTGAATTCTCCTCCAATAACTTCACTCTCAAAGACAATGATAATATTGGCTTGACCCGGATAAGAATAGGTCCCCACAAGAGATGCAACCGTGGACTGCAATCCAGTTTCTTCTAAAAATTCACGCCGGGCAGCATCCTCAAGGGTTTCTCCCCGGTCAACAAATCCACCTGGCAATGCCCATAACCCTTTTGATGGCCCGCAGCTTCTCTGTTGGAGCACAATCCCATCACCCGTTCTGGCAATGGTGCAGACCACCAGTCTGGGGTCCAGATAAAAAATAAATTCACAGGCACCACACACCAAATGATCCAATTCTTTATCAACCATCTGTTTTCTAATAAATTTACCTGAACAAAGCGGACAGAATTTATACATACGGTCAATATTTGCTCGATAGCCTGTACCCGTTAAACCTGTTGACATCACTAAAGCTCCTTAGCCAGGGACAATCTTCGCTGGGCTTTCATATCCACACGTAATATTTTCATCTGCTTTTCCATTTTACCAAACTGTTATTGTGCTACTTTTATACCAGTCAATAAAGGCTCTATAATTCAGTTTACAAAGGAATGTCAACGAACCGTTCAAAATAGGCTATTTGTTTCACAAGATGAAATCCCTTTCTTGACACTATATGGGCATTGGGTGTAAACTTGCTCACTTAATTAACCACCGAATTCTCGTTAAAGGAGTTAAAATAAAAATGTTTGGCCTTGGAATGCAGGAAATTTTAGTAATACTGGCAATAGCGCTTATTGTCATTGGACCTAAAAAACTACCTGAACTTGCAAAAACACTGGGTCGTGCCATGGGTGAATTTAAACGCTCTGCACAAGATTTTAAACGCAGTATTGATGTGGAAAGTACCGTAAAAGACTTTGCCGATATAGAGAAACAAGAAGCCAGTCTTAGAGATGTCATTAAAGATACCAACAAAAATGAAGCCAAAGAAGAAACTTTTTCCAGAAAAGAGGCTGACTATCCAAATGAGGATGAAGGCCCAGATATAGAATCAGATATAGAATCAGATATAGAATCAGATATAGAATCAGATATAGAATCGGATCTTAAGTCCGAGTTAAAGAATGATACTCAATCTTCAAGTGATGATTCAACCCCCTCACAAACACCGTCCGATATTTCGGACAATAAATCATGAGCGCTGAAGAAAAAAGTCCCTTTACAGAGCATTTAGGTGAACTTAGAGATCGACTGGTTCGCTCCTTTATTGCTGTGGGCCTCGGTTTTGCTGTTGCCTATTTTTTTAAAGAAAAATTGTTTGAATTTTTGATTGCTCCTCTTGTGGTGGCTATGGGAGAACATGAAAATACACGGATTATTTTCACTGGACTGCCCGAAGCCTTTTTCACCTATTTAAAAGTCTCTTTGCTCACTGGAGTTGTCGCCGCGACCCCGGTACTGTTCTATGAATTCTGGATGTTTGTTTCTCCGGGTCTGTACCGGACAGAAAAAAAATACTTTATGCCCATTGTTATTCTCTCTGTCCTCTTTTTTCTTATGGGATCATCATTCGGATATTTCGTTGTCTTCCCATATGGATTTAAGTTTTTTCTAGGATTTTCAACCGACACCATCCAAGCCATGCCATCCATGAAAGAATATCTGGCATTTTCCTCAAAGATGCTTTTAGCCTTTGGTTTTGTATTTGAACTGCCTCTAGTCCTAACTTTTATGGCCAGGATGGGCCTTGTAACCGTCCCGTTTTTAAAAAAGAATCGTAAATATGCTTTACTCCTGTTTTTTGTGGGAGCAGCCATTATCACCCCACCAGACGTCGTCACACAGATAATGATGGCATGTCCGTTGATGGTCTTATATGAAATCAGTATCATTGGGGCAAAAATATTTGGCAAAAAAAAAGTTGACGACAGTGAAGAAAATGAGCAAACAACCGATGAAACGGACAGTACGAATGCTTAGCTTTATAGTTATGCGCTAAAAAGTCGCGCGTTTTTCATTGACTTTTTAGCGTCACCGGGTGTAAAAACTTAAGAGAATTTTTTTAAGAAATCACCGACGGGATATGAGAGTACCGACGGTACAGGCAAAATTAATTGTTAATTAATAGAGGAGTTAAATCGGTTATGAATAAAAAATTAGTAACTCTGCTTTTAGCCATAGGCATTGCTGTGATTTTTTCTGCAACAGGTCTTCAGGCTGGAACCAAAGTGGGTGATACCATTACCATGGAATCAAAAGTCTATAAAAAACACAAAAAAAGCCCAAAAGCAAAAAAACCAGCCAAACTGGTTGAGTTTACGCACAAAAAACATATTGAAGATTACAAACTCGATTGTGGTGCCTGCCATCATGATGACAAAGGCAAACCCCTTGCCCTTAAGATGGGCGATGATGTTCAAAAATGTGGCGCATGCCATGACAGAACTAAAGCTGTTGCAAAAGAAAAAAAATTCAAAGGTGTTTCAGTCGGCAAAAAGAACCCGGTTGACATCAAAGTCCATAAGCTTGCATTACATGAAAATTGTATCGGTTGTCATATCACAGGCAACAAAGCCGCTGGTGATCCAAAAGGTAAAAAACCAGCTCCAACTTCGTGTAAAAAATGTCACGTTCCAATGTAAATTTTCTTATGCATGACTAGTATAAATTTAAAAAGAGGTTTTCTATTATATAGAAAACCTCTTTTTTTTATCTAAAAAAAGACATCCAGACCAATGTATCATCCAATGGTTCTCTATATATATTATCAATCAATACCTGAAATTAATATTAACTTAGACGTTTGAACTCTAATGCTTTTCTGACTAGTGAAGGCGCCCAGGAAGGACTACCTAAAGCATGAATATGGGTATACGTTCCAAAGGTATTATCTTTAAAAAATCCATCTTTTTTTTCTAAAATACCCTTTCCCCGTTCCATCCTGAAGGCCATTTCATTATCCTGATAATCAATAGCAAGAATACTGGAATATCGAAATTCATGCCCTTTAAGCATTTCTCCTTTTTCATAAAAAGGATTCTCATGAACCACTTCAACTTTAGTATATCCATGACCTTGAGGGCGATTGGACAATCCAAAATTTATGGGAAGAATACCGGACATGGGATATACTTTACCATTTAAACAAATACTTTTTCCTAAAAAAATCAAGCCACCACATTCAGCATAAATGGGAAGTCCAGCTTTGGATAATTCTTTGAGTCTATTCCTAAAAACCATATTTTCAGCAAGTTGAGGCGCATGGGTTTCAGGAAATCCCCCCCCCATATAAATGGCATCCACTTTGGGTATTAAGCTTTCATTTAAAGGACTGATAAACACAATTTTAGCACCCAGTCTTTTTAACGCATCAATATTATCTGGATAATAAAACTGAAAGGCAGAATCTCTAACGATACCGATGGTAATATCACCAGAATCTGTCTGTATATTTGAAGGAAGCTGAGAATCCACAGATATTTTCATAGCATCCTGGGAGGATTGTTCTATCACAGTCTGATAAAGCCTGTCCAAATCGATATTTTCCTGGGCCACTCTATTTGCAGCACTAATAGCAGAATCAGAAAAAGTATGCTCTTGGGATGTAACCAGTCCCATATGACGTTCTGGAAAATCTTCTTCCTTTAACTTGGGCACTGCACCAAATACCGGTACCTTGCAAAACCGTTCTATATTGGCACGCACCTTACCCTCATGGCGCTTACCCGCCACACGGTTTAAAACCACCCCACAAATATTTATATCGGGATCAAAAGCAATGCACCCCATAAGCAAAGCTGCCATGGTCCGCGTACTCTTGGTACAGTCCAATACTAAAAGTACCGGAAGATTCAACAACTTAGCCAGTTCTGCAGTAGAAGTAGACCCATCTGTATCAATACCATCATAAAGGCCTCGATTGCCTTCAATAACAGTTATATCGCTTTTCTTTGAATTTTTCAGGTACGAATGTATAACAACCTCTGGATCACACAGAAAGGTATCCAGATTATAGCAAGGTCGGCCGGCTGCTTTGGAAAGCCAGCCGGCGTCTATATAGTCAGGTCCCTTTTTGAATGGTGAGACCTTTAAGCCTTTGTTTTCCCACGCAGCAGCGATTCCCAAAGAAATAATGGTTTTACCAGAGCCACCGCTAAGGCCGGCAATTACAATACCTGGAACTTTTTTACCAACCTTTTGCATGAAAATATAACGCTTTTATTCTTTTTATTCTTCGCCTTCTGAAGCATGCTGAATACCAACACCTTTAAGGCCATACATGGTTGTACTTCCTGAAGACCAATACTCTAGTATTTCTTCTTCAACCATTTTATTTACGACTTTCTTGATCATTCTGGGTTTATCATCCGGAAAAACTTTATAAAAATCTTTAAGATAAAATTTAGTTTTATTTTTTGATTTTTTAGTAAGAAAAGCTACAACAGCCTTATTTGCTTCTTCTTTATTATCAAGAAGTTCACTCATTATTGTGCTCCTTTGGAATTAAATGTATCAGCCGGAGTGTGCAAACACACCCCGGCCTCAACGACTATCTAAAAAGATATTATTAAAATAATATTCTTAGAATTTAAACTGAGTTGACTGACGCCAGCTCATGTACGCCTGCTGACGGAAATCATCAATCAGGTGATGGGTGAACTCAATTTCACATTTTTCAAAGAACTTTTCCCATCCAATTCTATCTGCCCAGTCACCCAGACGCTCATATTTATGCGCGTCAGAAGCATATGCTTCAACCATTCTGCTGATCGTATTCGTCATGGTCGGCCATCGTGGCATCTCATTGGGCAAGAAACCTACAACAACTTTAGAAAACTTAGGATCAGAAATTCTGTTGGAAACCTTACCACCTGCCATCAGAACAATACCATCACCTTCTGTATCAGCAAGAGGCAAAGAAGGACACATGGTGTAACAGTTGCCGCAATACATGCATCTTTCATTTTTAATAGAAACAGATTTTACTTCTGTACCATTGGCAAGAACCTGTTTGGAAGGTTTGATAGCCGCTGTAGGACAAGAAGAAACAGCCAAAGGAATCTCACAAACTTTATCAAGATATTCATGATCAAGCATTGGTGGTTTTCTATGATATCCGAGAATTGCGATATCAGAACAATGAACTGCACCACACATGTTCAGACAACAAGCCATGGAAACTCTCAGCTGTGCTGGAAGTCTCATGTCCTGGAAATCATTAAACAATACATCCATGGATGCTTTTACAGTACCGGAAGCATCAGATGCAGGTGTGTGACAATGAACCCAACCCTGGGTATGGACGATGTTGGTAATACCAGCACCGGTTCCACCGATAGGAAACTTAAAAGATCCGCCAGCAAACTTTCTTGAAGACAAATCATTTTTAAGAGGATCTACTTTATCTTTTGAATCAACCATAAACTCAATATTGTTTCTGGTTGTAAAACGGAGATGTCCGTCACAATGTTTATCAGCAATATCACACATTTCGTTGATAAGGCTAGTAGACATCAAACGTGCACCACCAACTCTTACTGTATATACTTCATCTCCTGAATCAGCAACATGAACGAGAACACCAGGCTCAAGGATTTCATGATGAGACCACTTGCCCTTGTTGTTTTTGATTACAGGAGGATAAAAATCGTTATGATCTTTTGGACCGATGTCAGTAATTCTGTTTTCCATCGGTTTTGCTGGATTATAACCAGTAGAAATAAATGCCATTATTAATCTCCCTTTCTATCTCTTATGGTGTTTTCTGTATTCATCAACATCACGTTCCCAGCCGCCTTCAACCTCATCTTCTTTCCAGAAGATGTACGGGTTGGTTCTCGGATATGCAACGTGCTGAGGCTGAGCCTTAATGCCCGTTACTTCGAGAATTTTCTGGAATCCCTGACGCATGATCAATTCACCAAGTCTTTCACGGTTTTTGCCTTCTTCCATCCACCAATCCCATACGTTTTCAATGACTTCTGTAATTGCTTCATAATCATTGTCAGGATTAACTTCAATAAATGGAACAAGCAAAGAACCCATCTGAGCACCATCAAGGATCGGAGCTTTTGCACCTACCAGAATGGACAGACCAGTATCTTTACCAATTTTCAGTGCTCTTGGCATAACATTAATACAATGCATGCAACGAGTACAATTGGAGTCATCAATCAACAGTTTTTTATTAGCAAACTTCATACATTTAGTTGGGCAAAGGCCAGTAACTTCTTTTTCAATATCAAATGGGCCCCAATCTTTGCTACCTTTGTATGCGCCTGCATTTGCAGGATATGCAGCATCATTTTCAACATATTTGTTAACTGCATCCTGATCGATCCGGATATTATCTTTCCAAGTACCGATAAAGGACATATCAGAACGTGCAATAGAAGCAACACAGCAGTTCGGACAACCATCAAGTTTAAATTTAAACTTGTATGGGAAGGCCGGACGATGCAGCTCATCCTGATATTCATTGGTCAAAAAATGAACCAATGCATTGGTGTCGTAACATGAATATTCACATCTAGACTCACCCAAACAGTCAGCAGGGGTTCTCAGGTTTGAGCCTGATCCGCCAAGATCCTGATTCATATCATGAGTCAATGTCCAGAAAATTTCTTCCAACTGAGGAGTGGTTGTTCCCAAAAGGATAATATCACCAGTTGCACCATGCATATTGGTAATACCAGATCCTCTAAGGTCCCAAAGTTCAGTTAATTTTCTGAGATATTCAGTTGTATAATATTTTCCTGCGGGCTGATTTACACGCATTGTATGAAATGCGGCACAACCAGGAAAATTTTCGGGCTGGTCACAGTATCTACCAATAACACCACCACCATAACCGAAAACGCCTACGATTCCGCCATGTTTCCAGTGAGTTCTTCCATGCTTGTAAGAAAGTTCCAAGACTCCCAGCAGGTCATCAACAACATCTACTGGAATCTGGAATTCTACACCTTCTACATTCTTTGCTCTCTTTTCGGCCTGTTCTTTCAGGTCAGAGACAAAGCTTGGCCATGGGCCGGATTCCAGTTGGTCCAGTAAAGGAGTTTCATGCTTAGCCATTTACTTACCTCCATTAATAGTTAATTTACATTCACATTCATTAATGAAAAAATATTCCAATTTTCCATTCAATAGTCTAATTTTGTTATTATTCCAGAGTGTTAAAAAAAGATGTTCAACTTATAAGGAATAACTTAAGCAAAATAACATTGCAGATATAAAATTTTACGTCCAACATGTCAATAAAAAACACAGACAATCAAAACAAATCCGCTACATCATTATGCTGATTTTCAGGCTTTTCTAAAAGGAACAAGCTCATCTTTAAGCTCTTGAGCAACCTCAAACCCCAACTTCTCAGCTATATCACAATGCTCAATCGCTTTATCATGTTCTCCCATTTCAAGATAGGCCACAGACAGATTATTATGGGCCACGGGAAACTCAGGTTGAACCTTGATCGCTTCAAGGTTTGCCTTAATACCCTCGGGCACAAGTCCCTTCATAAAATAAGCTGTTCCAAGAGTTGTATAGGCCTGGACAAAATGCTTATTATGGATAATGGCCTTTTTAAGATTTTTAATGGCCTTATCGACTTTTTCCTCATCTTCTTTAGCGTCCTTTCCATCCACAAGCTGAAGCAGGACGAATGCCATATTTCCATAGCCTTCGGCAAACCCGGCCCTGGCTTTCACCGACCGCTGATTAAATCGGTAACACCCCTCTAAATCCTTTCGTTGAAGGCAGATACCTCCTAAAAGGACATATGCTTCGGCCAATGTTGGACTACAATCGATCGCCTCGTGCAACTCTTTTTCTGCTTCTGCATATTCTTGTTTTCCCAAAAGCGCCACGGCGAGGTTATAATGAGTGGTGCCACACTCCGTGTTTCCCCCAAGCGCATCTTTTAGGTTTGCAATATGTTCATCCGCGTCTTTTGGAAGATTTTTTCCCTGATCAGTCATTCTTCATATCCTTATCTTTATATAAACTTTAAATACACATTAAAACCTCTTATATTATTTGTACTGGAGGATTGTGTCAAGACCCATTAAAAAATGGATGGAAAAATACCTGTTCGCTATGAAAAAAATAACTAGACCTGAAGAAACTCATCTTAACCGGCATCACCAGAGACAGACGCTAAATCATCAGAAGGAACTTCGGATTTAATACTCTGTTTATTTCCAGACAAATGCCGTCTTATTTTTTCTTTATTCTTCTTGATTTGCGATTTTACTTTGTCTGCCACAGCATCAATAGAAGCATACATGTTCTCTGATTCTTCTTTGGCATGAATTTGAACCTTACCACTTTTAAGTCTCAGTTCCACTATCTGCCGTATTTTTTCAACAGACAAAACAACATCTGCTTCGGATGGGCCATCAAGCATTTTATCAAATTTGCCGAATTTTTCATGAACTTTTGATTTCAAGGCTTCTGAAGAATCAATATTTTTAAACATGATGGATATTTGCATAAAAAAACCTCCTTAAAAGAAAAATATAGTTAATTGAGAGTAACGTTAATGTCCTCATTTGGAGTTCTTATCGACTTGATATCGTACAATTTTATACGTGTATTTAAAACATTGAAAGTTAAAACAAATTGAATTTTAATTTGTACCAGTATGACATGACATTCGTCTCATGTCCAACTCTTTAAGACCTTATTTAGAACTTTAAAATTGTTTAATATGAAAGAGCATATCATCCAATATATCTGACCAGTACACATTTAAATTAGGGATGATGTGCCCCATGCCTTTTAATATTTTAAATTTAGAATTTTTAAGTGCCTTGGCGGTAGCGATCCCACCGGATAACGGAACAAGAGGATCTGCATCACCATGAATCACCAACGCGGGGATATTGAGCTGTTCAAGCGCGTTTGTCCGGTCTTCCTGGGTGATAATTGCCAGGTATTGAAGCAACCTTCCCTGGGGAGAAAACGATCGATCAACAGATCTTTGAGCGACGTTTCGATGAAAAACTTCATCAAATCCCTTCCCATTTCCATAAGTAAGTTTAAAAAAAGATATTTGTTCTTGAATAAATAGTTCTGGTTCCTTTGAAGGCGGGGTCAGCATCACCTCCAACACCTCTTTTTGGGGAATAAATTGTCCTTTTGCACCCGTATGGCTGTATATGGATGTCAGACTTAATACACGAGAAGAATGCCGAATACAAATGGTCTGAGCAATAAACCCTCCCATTGACATCCCACAGATATGGGCCTTTTCAATACCCAACGCATCCAAAAGCCCCACGGCGTCACTTGCCATATCTTCAATCCCAAAAGGAGCCTTAAACTGACCTTGAGACACCTTATGAATCGTTTCCAAAAGAGTACCCAAGTGAAGGTCATCAGATTTTGTTGACAAGCCGGATTCTCGATTATCAAAACAGATGACATAATATCCATTTTGAGCTATTTGATCACAAAATGCTTCTTGCCAGTATATCAACTGGCCTCCCAGACCAATAATAAGCAAAAGTGCAGGGTTCTTTTTATCACCAAAGGTCTTGTACTCAATCTGGATATCGTTTGCCTGGATATGGGGCATCTGTTCTTCCTTTAAATTATTGGTATTCATTTCTGATTATCATAACGCTTTATATTTTTCCACCATCCTTTAAATTCATACAAGCTCGCTTCACAATAGACTTCCAAATTTATTCTATTTATTGTATATATCCAAGCATGAAAAATGATACTAAAATTGACAATGATAAACCGCTTGATTTCTGGAATGATCATTCCATAGAGTTTCTTGAAATGGCCTTAAAACGGGATTATCAAGAAAGGGTCACCCAGTGTGACGGATTTGGCAAAAAGACAAGATCCTGTGGTGATACGGTTGAATTTTATCTAATGGTGAGTGACAAGAAGGTAAATGCCATATCCTATGATGTTCAAGGATGTCTGTTTTCCCATGCATGTGCAAATGCCTTAATTCATCTGACATTAAATAAAACGATTACCGAGGCTAAACAACTTTCGCCAAAAGACATTATCACTTTTTTAAAAACGCTCCCCAAAGCAGAAGAACATTGCGCTGAGCACGCAATTGCCACCTTTCTTTTAGCCATCAATGATTATGAATCAGCAAGCCTTTGATCGTACATAGAGCCCACACCATATTCATTCCTACGCATAAATTTATCTAACGACGGCCCCATCAGCTGCATTTCTGTATTATCTTTTTGCACATCCTGGGCAATACGCATTTCTTTGGTACAACCCGTACTGTAAGTTGAATCCTTTCCAATCCATTCCGGTGGAACTTTTTTGTTCATCAAAGAAAAACTTTCGGCAATATCATCTGATGTCTGAAATCTCCAGATATCAATACAGCCACTTCTTTGAACGATCTCCCACATATACATCAAATCATCAGCATCCATACCGGGCTCATAATAATTTGACGGATTAATAATAAATAAATCGGCAGACTGCTTATGCAAATGCAAAATAAATGTCGACATGATCTTTTTTGCCACATCAATTTTTCCTGGAATAGAACCAATAATACCGCTATAAAACATGACGGTCATTTTTTTTCTTTTGGCCTGTCTCATTTCCTGAATAATTACAGATGCTTTTTCTTCCAATTGATGGTGGGAAAATTTAATAAAATCAGGATGTCGTGGTTTATAAACAATGGTTAATGCTTTTTTCTCACAACTAATATTTATAATATTCTGGGTAAATTTAAAGTGAGAGTCGATTAATTTTTCTTTTTGGATAGCCCCACGGGAGATCACACAGTCCACCTCTTTGAAAATCCTCGAAAAGGTTGTTGACGCCAACAAAAGGTTTAAATCTTCTCGCGTCCCATCGGAAACAACATAGATATTTTTATCATATTTTAATAGATTTACCAGATTGTTCTTACTGATTGTTTTTTCATGAATAAAATGAGCATGCTCAAATTCTTTTGTCAAAACAGGATCGGTCCGTGTATCGGCAAGGCAGACTCTTGTAAAAAAAGGAGATTCCTTGACTGCGAAAATAACAATATGACCTAAGCTCGCAAGAAACTTAGCAATGGTTAAATCTATAACAACTTCACCAGACTCATCTGCCAACCACAGAATTTTTTGTTTCCTATTTTTAATTAATGCCAACAGATGTGGCCAGCCAGTCCCATTTAATGGGGTCTTGAAG
>JAWSVH010000085.1:0-24271 GCA_033852015.1 Desulfobacula sp. | reverse complement strand
GTCTTTGTTCATCATTCAGGCATTAATTCAACAGGTTTTAAATCCCTCAATGAAGGAGACCGCGTTTCTTTCGACATCGAAGATGGACAGAAAGGCCCTGCAGCAACAAATGTCACTGTTCTATAAATAGATTTTTGATTTGCTAAAAAAGTTCCTGAATGGGAAGCTGTTCGGGAACTTTCTTTTTTTTACAGCTTCCATTCGTTGATAATATAGAAAAACTACCATGAGATTGATTTCACTGAAAAAGCCATCTCCCTTAGCTTAAATTTCATATCTTAAAACAAATTTGCATTAAACTAAAATTTGTATTAATATGATAACCACATCAATTGAATCAAATCTAAAATGGGGTTGATCTATCTTCCCCCCAATTATCATTAAAGAGATTTGATCAAGCACAACAAAATAAATATTAATTTAATCAGTTCGAGTTTTTTCGCTTTTAGTTGTTCTTTTTTCTGTAAGGTTGGATTTTAACTTATACAAAATACTGGACGAAAATATGGAAAAATGCGAATGGAAACATATTATAGATGAAGATGAAAATCATTACCAAGCCGAATGTGGTGGTGAATGGTTTTTTTTCGAGGGAGCCATAAAAGAGAATAAAATGAATTTATGTCCATTTTGCGGCGAACCCATTCATGAGTTTGAATCCATAGTATAGAAAGACTACACTATGGTTAAGATTAATGCCCATCGTCTATGAAATACTATAAAGGCTTGACATTAAAAAAAAACCATGTATTATGAGAAGACTGCGCAGATATAAGTGACGCGCAAATGTTTCCTCCTTTAGGTGTATATTCTCAACATTAAAATGTGTTTTATCCCCCAAAGTTAGAAGCTATTATTTTATTTATTTTTTTCAGGAGATTGCCAACATGGCTAATGGTACAGTAAAATGGTTTAACGACTCAAAAGGTTTTGGATTTATCGAACAAGAAGACGGTGGAAAGGATGTCTTTGTACATCATTCAGGTATTAATACAACAGGTTTCAAATCCCTTAATGAGGGAGACCGTGTTTCTTTCGACATCGAAGAAGGACAAAAAGGTCCTTCAGCAGCAAATGTAACCGTGATTTAGTTAACCGTTTTATTTGCTTTACAAAAAAAGTTATCTTGATGACTTTAAAAAAGCCCCGGACGGCACATCGTTCCGGGGCTTTTTATTTTTTTCTAAGGACATTCATCCGTCCCCAAAAGGGAATGGTGGATTAGTAACAGCGGAAGATCATATTCAAGCTGATTGATTTTTTTCAGAAACTGCATTCAAGACCTCTATTTCAACATATCCTTCATCTCTATAGAGTTCATTGGAATCAATACTGATAATCAGGACGATTTTTTGTTTACGATAATGGATTTTACGAAATTTATATCGGTAAAATTGTCATCAACCCGGGTTATCTCTCGGTTCAAAAACAGATATTTCTTCTTGGTTTTTTCCATTTCAGGAATATAGATGATTTCAGGATCGTAAATATATTTTCGGAATAATTCATGCGAATGCATATTCCTTTGAGAGCTTTTAAGAAACGCCCTGCTTTGACATATTCATCTTCCATGCCGTCAGTTGTATTATCACCGGTATTGATTACGATATCGGTATCAAATGAATTGATCTTTTTTAGCAGAATTTTATCATTTGCCTCCCAGTGACGAGGGCCAAAATGAAGATCTGAAATGTGTAAAACATTCATGCGGCTCCTTGCTGATAATAAGGGATAGCAAATTTTAAGATCAAGTCACTATACTGTAACTATATTGATGTCCATGCGCTGGGTCAAACCACATTTTACCTGTTTGCGAATAATAGGCGATTTGGTTTTGAATCAACCGTCATTGGTTCCGGGGCAGACATAGGGTTTAAGGAAGCAAAAAGAATACCAACTAAGCAACCAAATGATATATACCTTGACTTCTAATCATATTCTTATACCATAGAAGAAGTTGTGCTGTTAAAAATAACGTGCAAACGTTTCCGCCTTAAGGTGTATATCCCTGATATCAAAAGTTGGTTTGTCTCCCCTAAGTTAGAAGCCATTATTTTTTTCTGAACAATTTGTCTGCTGTGCAAAAAATTGCATCCTCTAAAAAGAGTGTCATTTTTTGAATACTCGAACTCTTTATATGAGGAGGTCTATGAAATTTAATACGAACCCTTATCCCCCAAAACGCATCAAAACTGCCTTGCTCCTTGCAGCCGGTACAGGAAGCCGCCTGTTCCCTCTGACGCAAAAATCACCCAAATGCCTTACCCTTGTTAATGAAATATCCATATTAGAACGACTGATCAAAAGCTTGAATCAACACGGATTTAAACGTCTGGTTGTGGTTACCGGCCACTTGGAAGAGTGTATTCGAAATTTTCTAAAAACCCATGCCGGGAACTTAAAAATTGAGTATGTTTTCAGTCCATTATACAAAACCACCAATAATATATATTCATTATGGATGGCCCGAAAAATAATCAATGAACCATTTATGCTCATTGAAAGTGATCTTGTTTTTGATCCATCTTTGTTAACAAAAATGATTTATCCTAACAGGATTGCCATCGCACGAATGAAGCCGTGGCTAAACGGTTCTACCGTTACACTCAATTCATCAGACAAAGTTGATGCATTCCATAGCGATGAAAAAAGCAGGCCAGATGAAATCCGATATAAGACAGTTAATATTTACAGCCTTTCGGTTTCATCGTGGTACCGGGTTATCGAAAAACTAAACCAGTATATCCAGGCTGGCCGGGTAAATGATTATTATGAAACCGTATTCCAGCAAATGGTGGCTGAAAAATCCTTATCCCTTCAAGCGGTTCATTTTGACCATAAACCCTGGTATGAGGTGGATACAATAGAAGATCTTGCTTCTGCTGAAAGGCTCTTCCCGGTAAAAATAAACAAATCACTTCCTTTGTATGGTTTAAATCCAGCAGATATGGAAGTGACAGCCATGCCTGTTCGCAAGTCTGTTTTAAAAGGAAGTATTTATGGCCGAGCCTGATTATAAAAACCAAATCGAAAAATATGAATATATTTCAGGTCAGCATGGCGGGTATTATCGTCATGATTTTATAGATCATGCATATCTATATAACCTTTACTTCCCACCAGAAGAGGTGTTTTCCTGTTTTAAAAATAAAATCCATGATCTTGTCTTAAACTATCCGGTTGCACAGGATGTACTTGCCTCTCTGGTCGGCAAGTTGATCGGTCAAAAGCCTGAAAACATTGTTGTCGGAAATGGTGCAGCAGAACTGATAAAAATTGTCTCAGGAAACATTGCCCGAAAAATCGTTGTTCCTGTACCTTCGTTTAATGAATATGTGAATGCTGCACCTGCGGGTTATGCCATAGAATTTCCCCTTGAGACACCCTCTTTTCAACTGGATGTAGATAAATTTGCAGCATGTATCATTGAATCCAATGCAGATGTTGCTGTTGTGGTTACACCAAATAATCCAACCGCCATGGCTGTTCCAAAATCAGATTTAATACGTCTGGCAAAAAAATTGGCCAGTCATGACTGTCTCTTGATCATTGATGAGTCCTTTGTTGATTTTGTTCATAAACCAGATCTGGTCTCCATGGAAGATCAAATTGGAACGTATCCCAATATTGCAATTTTTAAAAGTATGAGTAAAGCATATGGCATCTGTGGTCTTCGGATTGGCTATCTTTTGACAGAAAATGCCACTTTTTCAAAGGCCGTTCGCCAAGGTATCCATATCTGGAACATTAACGGATTTGCTGAAGAATTTTTAAGGATTTTGCCTGAATATCGAGACGCCTTTATCAAAAGCTGCAATCAGGTGAAAACAGATCGAGATAAACTTTATGACGACTTGATGACTTTTTCAGGGCTCACGGTATATAAACCCGATGCCAATTATATTTTTTGTCGGTTACCAGATAACGGACCCAGTGCGCCAGGGCTAACCAAAAGATTATTTATTGAACATAATATGTACATCAAACACTGTCAGGGTAAAACCATGCCCAATGCAGACCGATATATTCGTATTGCCGCCCGCACCAAAGAAGAAAACACCCATCTGGTTCAAGCGATGAGATCGATCCTGGGCGCCAATAATAAATAGAGAGGAATGGATGAGCACATCACAATCAAAACCGTCACACCAGACCGGGATGCTCTGGTTCGCTAAAGATCTTCCCAACCTCTGTTCTCTTGCTGGGCTTTTCTGTGCGTTGCTGGGGGTATACTTTGCAGTCTTAAAAAATTTCCCGGCAGCTATTATCGGAATGATATGGGCTGTCCTTTTTGACTGGGGTGATGGCATTATTGCCCGTAAAATCAAGGGCAGGACAAATGAACAAAAAGAGTACGGCGCACAGCTGGATTCATTGATTGATATGATAAGCTTTGGAATCTGCCCGGCTGTTTTTCTCCTGAGCTATGGTGAGTTCAGCGTATGGTTTTTACCAGGCGCTTTTGTCATCGTTGCCACGAGTGCAATTCGGCTGAGCTATTTCAATATTTTCGGCCTTGTTGACACGGCAACATATAAAGGGCTGGCATTAGACAATAATGTTATTCTTTTTGCTTTTATCTTTTTATTTGAACCCTTTTTCAACCCTGCCCTTTTTTCAATTTTACTATATATAATATTCATGATCATGGCTGGGTTTAACCTGTCACCACTTCAAACACCAAAATTTTCCGGCAACTGGTTTTATATACTCATCGTTTATACTGTTATATTAACCACAATATACGGCTGGATATTATTAACCTGAATATAGCAAGATTAATTAAAAGGTGATATGATGTGGTCTTTATAGAAGATGTTCAAATTTCAACAATTGAGAAGTCGTTAATATTTATATCATAGACATCAAAAAACCAAGGGGAAATTCATGGCTAAAGGAAGAGATGCTCAAAAAAGCGTTAAGAAAAAATCAGAAAAAACTTTGAAAGAAAAACGCAAAGAGAAGAAAGAGAAAAAAAGGTAAGATGTAACACTCAAGATTAATTATTCAATCTATAGTGATCATCAGCACTATCACTTTTAAGTGATATAAAATATTTGTGCGAGCATTCTTGTTTTAATATATTATATTATTTAACGCCGAAAACACCGGAGAGCGAAGCAAACCCGGTGTTTTCGGCGTTATGCATTTCGCTCAACTATAGTAATATTGAAACCTTCATTAGTCTGGGGCTCTATAAAATATTTTGTGATTTTCTCAAAATGTTATTTTAGGACTGATATTCGGCAAGCTTAATGAATATATCAGTTTTATCAGGATGATCTTTATGATTCCTTGATTTTATACATTGAAGTGTAAAAAACGGGTACGGCAATTAAAGTAATTAAAGTTCCAAAACTCAGTCCTGCAATGATAACAATACTCATACCCACATAGAACGGATCGCTTAAAAGGGGAAGCATTCCTAAAACGGTAGTGATTGTTGCCATCATAACGGGTCTTAAACGGCTTACAGAGGAATCTAAAACGGCCATATAGGGTTTTGCCCCCTCATTTATGGATAGATCTATTTGGTCTAAAAGAACCACTGCATTTTTAATCAGCATTCCCGATAGTCCCAATAGTCCTAAAAGACACATAAAACCAAATGGTTCTCCAATTATCAATAGGCCTGCTGTCACACCAATTATCGAGAAGGGAAGACAAATGAAGATTATAAACGTCTGCCTGACTGCATTAAAAAGTGTGAGCACTGTAAATACCATTGCCAGAAAAAAGATGGGTATCATTTTAAAAAGAGACTTTTGAGCATCTCCCGATGACTCATATTCACCGCCCCACTCAAATTCGTAACCCGGTGGTAATTTAATATTTTCGATCCTGGGCTTTAATCTTTCAAAGAGAACACTTGCATTGCCTTTTACAGGATTGCAGCCCACTGTTATGGTCTGTTTCCTGTTTTTTCTATGTATCACAGGATCTTCCCATATATTATCAACACCACTTATAATCTGGCCAAGGGGAACGCCTTCACCCGTTATGGGGCTGAGTACCACCATATTGTTCATCTGATCCACTGAGTTGCGTTCCGATTTCGGAGCCCTTACTATCATTGGGATCAGTTTGTCATTTTCTCTGTATAAACCAATTGTTTTGCCAGAGTAGTTCATGGCAAGTGCGTCAGCGATTAAGGGTCTTGTTATGCCAAGCCTTCTTGCTTTGGCTTCTATAACAACGGGTGCTGCAACCAAAACTTTCTGCCTGAAATTATCTCTGATTTCTGTTGAGACAGGATCTTTTAGCATTATTGCTTTTGTCTGCTCAGCGAACCTTCTCAACTCTTTTGCATCAGGGCCTGAAAACCTTGCTTCTATTTTAGTTCCTCCACCGGGGCCCAGGGCAAACTTGTTCAGTTTAATATCGGCATCATAAAAGTTGGCATCAATGTATTTTCTTACTTCAGCAAGTATTGAATCTATCTTTTTATGATCTTTGACCGTTACAAGGATCTGCCCGTAACCTGTGTTTGGCATTTCACTTTCATAGGTGAGTAAAAACCTTAGTGCTCCCTGGCCAATAAAGGATGTCGTGGCCGTTATGTCGTCTCTGGATGTGAGAAATTTTGTTATTTCCTGTATGTCTTTTTGGGTATTTCTAATATGTGTGCCTTCATATTTCATATAGTTTATCATGAACTGAGGTCTTCTCGAACTTGGGAAGAATGAATTTTCAATGAACGTAAAACCGTACAAAGAGAAGATCAGCAATAAAATCAGTAGAACAATTGTTATTGTTCGATTGTTAAGGCAGGCGTTTAAAAACTTTTTATAAGCTTTGTACAGGGCTCCGTTATAGGGGTCATCATCGTCTAAATTTTCTTTTTTGGGTTCAGGCAGAAATTGTACGCAGAAAAGAGGCGTAAGTGTGATGGCAAGAATCCAGCTTAAGCCCAATGAAATAGCCATAACAAGAAAAAGACTGCCCAAAAACTCTCCTGTGGAGTCTTTTGATGTACCGATGGAAGCAAAGGCCAGTATTGCTACGAAAGTCGCTCCTAAGAGGGGCCAGGCAGTTTGTTTTACCGTCTCGAGGGCCGCTTGAGTTTTATCCATGCCCATCTTTATTTTTATCAGGATACCTTCTGTTATTACAATTGCATTATCTACAAGCATCCCAAGGGCAAGGATCAAAGCCCCAAGAGAAATTAACTGAAAACTTATACCCATTACATTCATAAATATGAATGTGCCAAAAATAGTAAGCAGTAGAATTACGCCCATTAAAATTCCGCTTGAAAAACCCATTGCAATGCACAGAACAATAATGACGATGATGATAGCTTCGATCAGGTTTATAATAAAATTATCCACGGATTCAGATACTGTATCAGACTGGAAGGCAATGTAACCGATCTGCATACCGACAGGCGCATCCGCTTCAAGTTCTTTGATACGCTTTTGGACAGCTTGCCCCATGGTGACCACATTACCGCCATCGGCTGTTGAAATTCCAAGGCCAATTGCAGGTTTTGAATTATAGAGCATTACACTTGAGGGTGGGTCCTGATAGCCTCTTTTTATTGTGACGATGTCTTTTAAACGGGTTACGCTCTGGTTTGTTCTGTTTTTTATAAGCATCTCTCCCAATTGTCCAACTGCAGTGAAATTACCTGTGGGCCGGATTTTTATATAATCTTTTCCAACAAGTACACTGCCAGAGTCCACAATCTGGTTTTGCCTGTTAAGGGTTGATAAAATTTCATCAACCGATATGCCAAGTCCAGCAAGCTTGGCTCTCGATATTTCTATATTTATGACTTGTTTTTGTTCCCCCCACAGTTCAATGCTTCCAACGTCTTGTACTAAAAGCAGTTCCCTTTTAAGAAGATCAGCATAATCTTTAAGTTCACTGTGGGAGTATCCATCTCCATAGATGGCCATAAAGACACCATACTCATCACCGAAGTCATCATTTACTATGGATTTAGCTGCTCCTGGAGGAAGGCTGTTTTGCACAGCCCCAATTTTTCTTCTAAGCTCATCCCAGGCTTGTGGAATATCTTTTGATGTATATTTGTCCTTTAAATCCACATAAACAATGGAAAGACCGGCCCTTGAAATAGAACGCACCTCTTCTACCTGTGAAAGCTTCTGGGCGGATTGCTCAATAAGGTCTGTAACTTCCTGTTCCACCTCTTTTGCTGAAGCTCCGGGATATGGAGTGATAACCAACGCTGTTTTTATTGTAAATATTGGAAATTCAAGGCGGCCGATCTTCTGGTAATAAAAAATTCCACCGCCTATAATCATAATTGTAAGAACATAGGAGACAAGTTTTTTACTTAAAGCAAACTGTGTTATCTTCATTTGTCATTGGTCTCCATTAGTCTTACAATTTGTCCCCTCATAAGAAAACGGGCGCCTGCTGTTACTATCCTGTCACCATTTAACAGCCCGGAATGCACCATAATTTTTTCATCTCTTACCGGGCCTGTTTGAAGTTTCAACCGGGAAACTGTCATATTAGAGTTCACTTTCCATGCACATGAATTTCCATCAAGATCTGAAAAAAGAGCGGCAACCGGTAGTGTATAGCCCTTTGTCTCTTTTTCATTCAGGCTATACTCAATAAAAAGGGTTGCCGTCATTCCGGGTTTAATATCAAGCCCCTGGTGGACATTCAGGGCCGCTGTAAGCGGAAAGCTCTGATTGTTGCTTGCAGTTTTCAAGCCAATCTGGGTTTGTGTTGCGTCAATTTTCTGTTGAGGATAGGCATCGATTACTGCATACATTTTTTTAAAGAAAGATCTTTTCAGCATGACCTCTTCAGGTATAGAGGTGTTGATCTCAACGGTTGAAAAATCAAGGAGTGATACAATGGGTTTTCCCGGAGATATATTCTCGTAGGATTCCATATATTTCTTATTGATTACACCATCAAATGGTGCTTTGAGTCTGGTATCTTCAAGGGCATTTTGCGCCGCTGAAAGGTCTGTATTCAGTTGTTTTATCTGAGCCTGAGCAACTTGTATATCTTCTCTTCTTGCACCTTTTTTTGCTTTTTTCAGATTCTGGGTGGATGCTTCAAATGCTGAACTGGCAAGTTTGTATCCCTCAATCACTTCATCATGGGCAGCGTGTGTCGTAAATGATTGTGCAATGAGTTTTTTTGATCGTGCAAGCTCTTTGTCGCTTTTTTCCAGCCGGGCTTTAGCGGCTTCAAGATCGGCAGTAAGAGACGCAATATCTTCCTGCCTCGCTCCTTTTTTCATCGCTTTTAGAGAAGCTCTGGCTCCTTCAAGGGCGGCATTGAGACGTGAAATCTGGATCTTGAAATCCCTTGAATCAATTTTGGCGATGATTTCACCTTTTTTGAATTTTTGCCCGACGACCGCATTAAATTCTTTAATGGGCCCGCCAACACGAAAAGCAAGATCCGATTCCTTTGCTACATTTATAAGTGCGGGAAAAGATCGCTTGCCCAGAATTTCATTCTTCTGGATAATAATCGATTTAACTGGCCTTGCCATCTTTATCTCATCTTTTTTATGGGAACTTTTCTTATTAATCATAGCTGAAGAGGTGATGAGCACCATAATAATTAATCCGCCTGTCACAATTAAAAGTCTTTTTTTATCCATCATCTTGAATCTCACGACTAATTTATCTCCTTATTTAATACGGTCATCCCAGACAGTGGTTCCCAGACTGAACGGGAAATCCATCCATAATTTTTCAATGCAGCAATAAGTCTGTCACTTATAGTGTGCTGTTTTTTTCTTACGGATTCTTGCCAATAAAGACAGACAATAAAGTCCATGGCCATATCCTGCCCTTGTAACACTCTGATCTTTAATAGTTGCGTTTCATTTTTAATAGAAATGGTTGAAAAGATCTCAAGGGCTTTTTGTTTTTCAAGGTCCGAGAAAGATCGGACCTTTATCATCTCAATAGATTTCATTTGTATGCCTCATCATTAATTTCCATATTGATCTTTACAATATCCATGCCACAGAGAACATAGCTGTACTTACAGTGAGTTACAGGAGTGAGTGGTTTTTTATGTTAAATGCCACAGTTAATCCTGTGGTATTTGACAGATACTGAGATTACTGTTAAATATCACAGTGGTATTTAACATTTTCAACAACAGGAGTTTTTATGGTAAGCGAGAATGAATTTTACAGGAAAGCAACTTTGTGCCTGTTCTCAAGCCTTTCTGTAAAAACAGCACTAAAAAGGCTTAAAAATTACATAAAACAATATATCCCTGTGGATGGAATTTTTTTTGGTCTTTATGAACCAGAAACCCATTCGGGAAGATTCCTTGTATCAATTTTTCCTAAAAACATGGAAAAACCCGATCAACTTGTCATTCTTCCTGAAGAATTGAGTGCGTGGATGGCCGCTGAATGGAAGCAGGAAGCAAACATAAAAATTATAAATGATATTGAAAAAGAATCCTCCGAACAAAGAAAAATTGCAGCAATTTTTTGGCCGGAACAAAGCTCACAGCTCAAGATGGATATAGCGCTTGAAGGCAAGAAATTAGGGGTTTTCACAATATTCGTAAGCAAGAAAAATATGTATACTGAAAAACATGCCCATTTCATCTCTGTTCTCCATGACCCTTTCACAGCAGCCATTGATAATATGCTACAACACGAAGAAATCATTCACCTTCAAACGTTGCTCGAGGATGATAACCAGTATTTAAACAGAAGATTAATGGAAATTAGTGGGGATACACTTATCGGTGCGGATTTTGGTCTGTCAGGTGTAATGGAAATGGTCAGGCAGGTATCCCCCATGAACAGCCCCGTACTGTTATTAGGTGAAACAGGAACCGGTAAAGAGGTTATTGCTAACGCCATTCACAAAGCATCGGAACAAAAAGAGAATCCACTCATTAAGATCAATTGTGGGGCAATACCTGAAAGTCTTATAGATAGTGAACTCTTCGGTCATGAAAAGGGGGCGTTTACAGGGGCTGTAACAATGAAAAGGGGGCGCTTTGAAAGGGCTCACACCGGAACCATATTTTTAGATGAGATAGGAGAGCTCCCCTTAGCGGCACAGGTCAGATTGTTAAGGGTTATACAAGAAAAAACAATAGAGAGGGTTGGAGGAACAAAAACCATTCCTGTTGATGTTCGAATTATAAGCGCAACACACAGATCCCTTGAAGAAATGATCAAAGAGGGAACTTTCAGAGAAGATTTATGGTTCAGGCTCAATGTTTTTCCAATAATGATCCCTCCTCTCAGGCAAAGACCTGAAGACATACCTGATTTGGTGCGCTATTTTATGGATAAAAAATCAAAGGAACTTAAGGTGAAAAAGAGGGTAGATCTGCCCCAGGATCTCCTGAAAAAGCTTCAGCAGCATCGATGGCCTGGTAACGTGCGGGAACTTGAAAATCTTGTGGAGCGCTTCCTAATAACAGGAAAAATGGAGATTTTTTATGCCCTGAATGAAAAGGAGTGTTTGCCTGATACATTCAGTTTTAACCAAGATATGGGTGGAGCAGATAGTGCCACAATGGATCAGGTAATCTCAAGCCATCTTAGGTCGGCACTTAAAAAAACCGGTTACAAAATTGAAGGAGAAAAGGGCGCCGCATCAATACTTGGTATGAATCCATCCACATTAAGATCTAAATTGAGAAAATTTAAAATTAATTTTGGAAGAGAGATGAAAAATAATACTTGAGAATTGTTTTTCTAAAATAGGCGATAAATTGATCTGCCAGTCAATCTTGAAAACAATTGAGGAATTCTGAGCTTATATACCATAATTACTCTGGAGGAAACCGGGTAAAATCATCTAAAAATTTTGCAATTCCCGGTTTTTTGATATAATGTTCACTTTAGGTTTTTATCAGATACAATTCAAATTATTTCATATTCTGGTAATTAACATTACTTAAGTATACACAATTTCAGATATGGCCCTAAAACATACAGGTGAGTATTATGTCTAATAAGCCTTCCTACGAAGAATTAGAGGAAAGGATAAAACAGCTCGAAAAGACTGAAAAAGAACTTAATTTAATTTTTGAACTTTCACCTGATTTGGCTGGCACTGTTAATCTGAATAGGGGCTATTTTACACGGGTAAATCATACGTGGGAAATATTCGGGCGCTCATTAAAAGAATTTTTAGAAAGACCTTTTTTTGATTTTGTACATCCTGACGATCAGAATGCTACATCCAATGTGGTCGATGCTATACAATCAGGACAATTTATTACCAAGTTTGAAAATCGTTATCGTTGCAAAAATGGATCGTATAAAACCATAGAATGGCATGCCACCCCAGCCCAACCGGATGGAACAACCTTTGTTTCCGGAAGAGATGTCACCGAGCGCAGGCAATCTGAGAAGGCTCTGAGAGAAAGTGAAACACTTTTGAAGTCATTGATTCGGGCGATTCCAGATTTAGTCTGGCTAAAAGATCCTGAAGGAATTTTTCTTTTCTGCAATTCCAGATTGGAAAAATTATTTGGTTTAAATGAGAAAGATATTATCGGAAAAACTGATTATGATATTACGAACAAGGAATTGGCGGACTCTTTTCGAAAGCACGATAAAATTGCAATAGCTAAAGGAAAGCCCAGCAAAAATGAAGAGGAAGTCACTTTTGTAGATGATGGTCATCGTGAAATACTCGAAACCATAAAGACACCAATGTACCGTAGTAATGGACAACTTATTGGCGTATTGGGCATCGGGCGTGACATAACGGATCGTAAACGTGCAGAGGAAGCATTGCAGGATAGTGAGTCCTTTATCAAGTTGGTCATGGACAAGCTACCGATCGGTTTAGCTGTGCATTCCGTTGAACTTCCTGCCTTGAAGTTTGAATATATGAACGACAATTTTTTAAAATTATTCCGAACAACAAGAGAAGCACTTGCCGACCCTGACGCTTTTTGGATTTCCGCTTTCGAGGACCCGGAGTTCAGGGAAGAAATCACAAAAAGGATAATGGATGCCTACGCCAGTGGTGATCTGGCACAGTTGCATTGGGAAGATGTGCCGATTACCCGTAAAGGAGAAAAGACCTCTTTCATTTCCGCGCAAAATGTGCCGGTTCCCAATAAGGCATTGATGATATCAACCGTTTGGGACGTCACAGATCGGAAACAAGCTGAGGATCAAAAAGCCAGACTTGAAGCACAGCTACACCAGTCTCAAAAAATGGAATCCATCGGCACGCTTGCCGGAGGCGTAGCGCATGACTACAATAATATGCTCAGCATCATTATTGGCTATGCAGAAATGATCATGGAAAATTTAGATTCTAATGACCCTATTTATAAAGATGCCGCACAGATTTATAATGCTGGAAAGCGCTCATCTGATATCACCCGTCAACTATTAGCTTTCGCTCGAAAGCAGACGATTCAGCCCATTGTAATCGATTTAAACCAGAACATAAACAGTATGCTAAAAATGCTCCGCCGATTGATTGGCGAGGACATTGATCTGGCGTGGCTACCTGTCTCAAACTTGTGGCATTTAAAAATAGACCCCAGCCAGGTTGATCAAATTCTGGCAAATCTATGTGTTAACGCCAGAGATGCAATAAATGGCGTAGGCCAGATCACCATCGAAACTGCAAATGTAGATTTTGACGAAGAATATTGTGCAGATCATTCAGGATTTATCCCTGGTGATTTTCTGATGCTTGCCGTTAGCGATAATGGAATTGGTATGGAGCCGGAAACGTTGAATAAAATATTTGAACCTTTTTTCACTACAAAAGGGGTTCACGAAGGTACTGGACTTGGGTTATCCACTGTGTATGGTATTGTGAAACAAAACAATGGATTTATCAATGTATATAGCGAACCGGGAAAAGGAACAACGATTAAGTGCTATTTTTCGCGACACGCTGGAGATACTTTTGAAATAAAACATGACAGTATAACTGAACTTCCACTAGGCCAGGGTGAAACGATATTGCTTGTTGAAGACGACAATTCAATCCTTAAGCTTGGCGAAAGAATGCTTAAGAGTTTAGGCTATTCAGTTTTGCCGGGGTCAACTCCCCAAAAGGCAATTAATTTAGCAAAAAAAAATAAGGATGAGATAGATCTATTGATAACAGATGTTGTGATGCCTGAAATGAATGGAAAAGAACTATCAGAAAAAATTCAAAATATCTGTCCTGGGTTAAAAATTCTATACATGTCTGGATATACAGCCAATGTTATTGCCCACCATGGTGTTCTGGATGACGGGATCTTTTTTATATCAAAACCATTGTCTAAAAAAGAGTTGGCTATCAAAGTAAAAGAGCTTTTAGATAAAAATTAAGGATCGATGATTATCCCAAATGTTCTTATAATTAATGATGAGACTTCTTTCAGGAAAAGGTTTTGACATTACCGAAGCCAGTGATGGAACCCAAGGTGTTCATGGTGTCTATAATAAAACGCCCTGCTCTATCATAAGTTGGGCGTTGATTTATTTTAGCGATGGTTGCCATCAGTTATCGCTAGGAAGGCTGGAATATAATTTATCATTCGCGATTTGATTAATATCATCGTATAGTATACCGTAATATCATTCACACAAGTCTATTTTTTTATTTCATATTCTTTTTTGGAGAACTAAGTGAATAAAAGAAGTCAGGGAATGAATTATCAAATACTGATCGTAGGGTTTGGTATAATAATTTCATTTTTTTTGGGTTTTGGATTATTCACATTAACAACCATACACAATCTCTCCCATTTGACCACTACCATTTATAATCATCCGTTGGTGGTCTCCAATGCTGCATTGCAGGCAAATGCCCTAATCACAAAGATGCACCGGAATATGAAGGATGTTGTTCTTTCCGATTCTAAATCTGATGTGGACCGGTTTGTCAGGGCCGTCAACAAAGAAGAACTAAACACATACAAACATTTGGATATTGTAAAATCAAAAATCTTAGGTGAAGAGGGTCAACAATTAGAAAGAACTGCCCGAAATCAATTTGCGAACTGGAAATCAATTCGAAACGAAGTGATCAATCTGGTGGAACAAAGAAACAGAACAAAGGCTGCAGCCATTACCTTAGGCAAAGGTGCCAAGCATGTTGAGCTGTTAGAAAAAAAGATGCAGGGGTTAACTCATTATGCAAGAAAAAAAGCGACGGATTTTATAGCACAAAAAGACAAGGAATATAAAAAGGCAAAAGCCATTTTAATCCTTTTTTTAATTTCAAGCATAAGTGCATCATTAATTATTAGTTTTTTTACTTTAACACAAAGTAAAAAAGCAGGAAAAATACTTGAATCAAGCGAAGAAAGATATAAAACACAATTTCAAATGTCATCTGATGCTATTTTTTTAGTAGAGATTGAAACATTAAGGTTTTTGGATGCCAATGAAGCAGCCATTGCCTTATACGGTTACTCCCGTAAAGAACTCCTTCAAATGAAAGCGACGGATCTATCTACAGAAGAGGAGAAAACAAAAAAGGCCATTCAAAAAAACCATGATGCATCAATACCGATGAGATACCATAAAAAGAAAGATGGAACCATTTTCCCTGTAGAAATTACAGCCAACAACATTACCCTCAACTCCAAAGAAATAAATATCAGCAGTATAAGAGACATTACTGACCGAATTGAATCTGATAAAAAAATTAAAAGTTCTTTGAAAGAAAAAGAAATCCTGCTAAAAGAAATTCATCATCGTGTAAAAAATAACATGCAGGTTATTCAAAGCCTGTTGAGCTTACAATTAAATATGACAGAGAACCCAGAGCAAAAAAAGCTTCTGATCGATTCAGGAAATCGAATCAAATCCATGGCTTTGATTCATGAAACCCTCTATGGATCAGAGGATATTGCGCATCTTAATATCAAAACCTATTTTGATAATATTGTGCAACATCTTTTCAAAATCTATAATAAATCGAACATCCATGTGGAGATAAATGTAGATATTCAACTACAAGATTTGAATTTAGATTGCTGTATTGCTTGCGGCTTAATTATCAACGAATTGACCAGTAATGCATTAAAATACGCATTTGAAAATACCACAAAAGGAAACCTGGCAATTTTTTTAAACAAAACAGATGAGAAAAATGGACACCTCATCGTTAAGGACGATGGTTGCGGCCTGCCAGCAGATTTCAATATAGAGGGATTTGAAAGTCTTGGATTAAAGATTGTCAGAATCCTTGTACAGGGTCAATTGAACGGACATTTAACCGTAACGTCTGAAAACGGGGCTATGTTTGAAATCAAATTCCCCCTCACATCCACAGAATAAAAGGGTTTTTAAATGAACAAAACTAAAATACTAATTGTTGAAGATAACCCCATTGTTGCTGAAGATCTTAAAATTAAACTCATGAATTTCGGGTATGATGTCACAGCCACTGCATACTCTGGTGAACAGGCAGTAGAATCTATCAAAACGCAAATACCGGATATTGCTCTGATGGATATTCGATTGGGTAAAGGAATGAGTGGTATCCAAACGGCCTTAAAGCTAAAATCCGACTATAAAATTCCTGTTATCTATCTTACGGCTCATTCTGACGATGATACAATTTCCCAGGCAAAAATCACAGAACCATATGGATATCTTATTAAACCTTTTAATGATGCTGAACTTAAATCAATAATAGAAATAGCGGTGTATAAACTAAAATCAGACCGCAAAGTAATGGAAAGTGAAAAATGGTTCAAAACAACCCTAAACAGCATTGGAGATGGTGTCATCTCAACGGATATGAATGGGACGATAACATTTATGAATCCTGTTGCAGAAATACTTACAGGATGGTCCCAGGCAGATGCTCAAGGCAAGCCGTTGGAAATAGTTTTTAATATTATTAGTGAGATAACTCGCAAAGTCTGTGAAAATCCGGTTTTAAAGGTCATTAAAACCGGTCAAATAATAGGACTGGCAAACCATACGTTGCTTATATCACGCGATGGCAAAGAGATACCCATCAAAGACAGTGGCGCCCCTATTTTATTGAATAACACGGAGATGGTAGGGGTTATTCTGGTTTTCCAGGATGATACAAAATCAAGAATAGCGGAAAAAAATCTTCGGGACAGTGAAGACCGTTTCAAAAAACTATTTGAATATGCACCACTACCGTATCAATCTCTAGATGAAAGCGGCAATATTATTGAAATCAATCATACCTGGTTAGACATTTTAGAATACAAGCGATCAGATGTGATTGGAAAATCTTTTGGAGACTTTCTACATCCGGAATGGATCGGTCATTTTAAAGAAAATTTTCCCAAGTTCAAAACCATTGGTGAGGTTTTAGGCGTTGAATTTGAGATGAAAAAAGGCGATGGGACCTTTATTACAACTCGCTTTGATGGAAAAATCAGAGAGAACCAAGCAGGTGAATTTATTCAAACCCATTGTGTGTTCAAAGATATATCAAAAGAAAAAATATTACAGAAAAAATTAAAAAAACAGGAAATCGCTCTCCGACAATCCCAAAAACTTGAAGCGATTGGGAATTTAGCGGGTGGAATTGCCCATGATTTTAATAATATTTTAACTTCTATTTTAGGTTTCACCCAACTTTCATTACAGGGACTTCAACAAGAAACAGAACTCCATGATAACCTTTCAGAAGTTCTTTCAGCAGGGAATAGAGCTAAGAATCTCGTAAAACAAATTCTTACTTTTAGCAGAAAAGGAGAACAAGAAAAACATCCTATCAACTTGAAATCGCTAATCACAGAAAATATCAAGATGTTAAGGTCAACCATCCCTTCTAATATCAAAATCATAAAAAGCGTTCCTTCACAACCAATTACAATAAACGCTAATACCTCGCAAATGAATCAAATTATAATGAATCTTGTTACAAATGCTGCCCATGCAATTGAGGACAATGGAATAATAGAAATTGGCCTTGAATTAATAGATCTTGATGAAAGTTATATGGATCAACACTCTGATATGACACCGGGAAGTTATGCAAAACTATTTGTCAGTGATAATGGGAGTGGGATTGCACAAGAAAGTTTAAATGCTATTTTTGATCCTTATTTTACAACTAAAACACCGGATAAAGGAACCGGATTGGGGTTAGCTGTTGTCCATGGGATAGTGAAGATTCATGGCGGGCAGATAAAAGTTTACAGTGAGCTTGAAAAAGGCACAACCTTCCAAGTGTATTTACCCATGACAGCCCAAACTTATAGAGAAATAGAGGTTCCAACTGAAAATGATTTTATCAAAGGTGGCGAAAGAATTTTATTTGTTGATGACGAACCAACAATTGTAAAGCTCCAAAAGAGAATACTGGAGCGTTTGGGTTATACTGTCACAACCAAAACCAGTAGTTTGGAAGCGTTGGAAACGTTTCGTTCAACACCGGATTCATTCGACTTGGTAATTACAGACATGACAATGCCGGAGATGACAGGTGATAAATTATCAATGGCGATAAAAGATCTTCGATCAGATATTCCGGTGATCTTGTGCACTGGGTTTAGCGAGAAAATCAATAAAGAAACCGCATCACAGTTTTCTGTAGAAGGGTTCTTAATGAAACCCATAGAAATAAGAATATTGTCAAAAACAATTCGAAAAGTATTGGATAATACTTAGAAAGTTTAATCTACAACCATGTTCATATTTCAATGTACCCTTCCCAATTGAAAAACAATTACCTGCTTTAGATTATAAGCACTGATTACCTTTATATTAATTAATCAAGGTGAGATGCGGTATTATTAAACAAGTAATCACCGCCATCAGCATTTACATGACAAGCGATGCAACCGACATCGGCCCCTTTTGCTACACGCCCGGCTAAAGATGCACCTTTTGGGTTGACATGAAGGCTTCCATTTGGCTTGTATTTTACCCAGAACCAATCCTGATTCTCCGGGTCATATCCTTTTTCTCTTTTAAACATGACGGTAATGGCTTTGAGATAGGTGTTTGGATCTTTCACTACTTTTGACCTCGACATTCCTTTTCCCATATAATTGTTCTTAACATAAACCACACCAGTATGTCCTTTAACAGTGATCTCGGTTGATAGCTGTTCAAGAATCACACCATGAGGTTCCATACCTTCATATGGAACTGATTTTATCATATTTGGGCCGGCAAGTTTTTCTTCGACTAATACTTTCCATAATACTTTAGAATAGGAAACATCAATCTCAGATCCAAATGGTGGTAGCTCTTTTTTCGCAGATGCAGTAAAACCCATTATTATAAATAACACAACCAAACATACTAAAAACATGCTTTTTTTCATCTTTTATCTCCATAATCAATTGAATTAAAGAATTAAAATTAAACCCTAAAAATAGTTAAAAACTTTGAATAAAGTCTCTAACTTAAAGGCTAATAATATAAGTAATACGATTGTTGCGAAAGACAAACAAATGTACGCGAAACAATATCAACGATGGTTAAATTAAATTCGTCGGACACACCCTACGCTAAAAAATCACTCAACGATTTCTAAAATAACTCTTTTTTGTTCTTTTGCAGATGCACATGAGAGGATAGTCCTCATCGCCTGAGCCGTCCTACCCTTTTTACCAATAACTTTTCCAAGATCTTCTTTTGCCACCCGCAATTCCAAAACAAGGGTCTGTTGAGCTTTAATCTCCTGAACATCTACCTCATCTGAATTATCGACCAGTGCTTGAGCAATGTACTTAATCAACTCTTTCATAACCTGTTCTCCTTTTGTAACGATCCAATAGTAGAAGAAAATATAATATGAGTTACTGCACGTGTTGCTTTAGTTGTTATGCATTATGGGAAATACACCCAGAAAATCTACATTAAAGAATAGCACAGCTTAAAATAAACTCAAGCATTATTTATCATTAAAGTTTACAAGTACTTGCGCAATTTAAATTTCATCTTTGATCTTCGTCCGGTTCTGCCCAGACGACATAACGTTTGTTTAAGAATAAAGTTTTATGTTTAACAGGATTATCAATAGTGCCATGGTGAACTGTTACATGATGAATAATCAAAAACGGCTCAGTCTTATCAGACACAAGGTCAGAGAGCCTATCATAGCCATCCGCACGGTTAATATTAATTTGGCCGTTAACCAGCGTCCCATCCATAAGGCGCAATCTTACAATACGGTTCTGTGTAATTTTATCGGTAGTATTTTCTTCTTCCAATTGTGTCTCCTTTTTTAAAAAAAATTTCAAAATAAACGGGTAACCATAAATTGAAACAGTTTCAATTTATGGTATCTTACTGGCTCGATTCACAAAATTTAATCGAAAATAATCCAGATAAAGCACATGCTTTTTATCCGGAGAAGAGATAAATACCATAAATCTGTTTATACATTCAAGATTCATCGGCCTTTGAGATATAGATGTTTTTAGATCATCCAGGGCAATCATAAGTTTATTATTCCCGGGGGAAATTTTAAAGGTTTTATTATATCTATCACTATACTTAAAAGATTCTTTTTTATCATCAATTCTTAACGTAAGCTCAATTGTTTCGCAAGAAGGATTATATACATTAAAAGAAAACGATTCATACCCAGCCCAATTCTTGTGACTCAATGCTGGATAAAACCCAGGATAGGGAGAAGGAAACATCTGAATTTTCAAAGATTTTTTCCCATGCGCGAAATAGTTATCAGATAAGGAAAGAAGAGTTTGACATCTCCAATGCAACTCATCCAACACCACATCTGATTCAAAATCAAACAGCACAAGTTCTGCTTCTTTTTTGTTGCCACAAGAAATCAAAAAACAGATGCAAAAAAACAGGAACAAAATATATTGAAATATTTTTACCATGATCTAAAAATGAACAACAGCTATCTCAGGTGGGCAAAAAAGCCTGAACCTAAAATGACTGGTTCCAATTCCTCTTGATACGTACATATAATTTTTTTGGATATTAAACAGACCATAATTATATTTTACATTTTTTTGATATCCGAAAATACGGAACACCCATTTAGGCATTGGGATCTGACCGCCATGGGTGTCTCCAGAAAACATAAATATCTGTTTTTTCCTGGAGAGTTTATCAAAAACCAGCGGACTATGGCTGAGCAACAAAAAAAAAGAAGATTGATCCTGGATATCATCGATAATACTTAAAAGATCAATATCTTGATATTCTTCATCAATACCTGCAATTGTCACTACCTGCCCATCAATATTTATTGTTTTCATATCATTTCTAAGCATGGTCACATTGTGCTGTTGTGTGAGTGTTCCACCTCCTGTCTCGTGGCAAAAAAGACAACTGTTTCTTGAATCCGAATAATCATAATCCCCCATCACTGCAAAGACTCCATATTTTGCTTTCAATCTGGATAAAAATTCAATCGCTCCTCTATTATTGCCACGCCACTGAATGTAATCACCCGTTAAAAATATCAAATCCGGCTGAATCTGATCAATAAGATTCAAAAGGTGAACCTGGTTTTTCCCAAATATTTCCATGTGAAGATCAGAAAGATGAATGATCTTTTTGCCTTTTAACGCTGGAATAGCAACTTGAGGAGTTACACGAATTTTGCGAATTGTAATTACAGTTGGCTCTATATATCGACCATATATAAACAGACCGCAAATACCAGTTAACAAGATAAAAATAAGAAGAAATTTAATAGACATCAGCGGCAAAAAGAATCGTTAAAGGAATTAGTTAGATGGATTATTTTGGTCCCCTTTATTCAGTAACCTGATTAATTGTTTATTCTGATCAATCAAAATATCGAATTTTTGAATCACTTTGTCAAATTTTTCATTTAGATTTTCATTTTGATCATTTAACTGATCAAGCATCTTAACCGTAAATTCACTTCCAAGGGCGATTTGTTCAAACAGATAATCTGAGCGAACAGACGTATTTCCCTGGGGAACCAACAATTGATATTTTTCTGAAAAGTTCTCAGACAGATCTGACGCATATGCCATGGTTGAACAAAATATGATCAAAACAAAAACCATTGTTTTTTTCATGATGATGTCTCCTTTTTTACTTCATATATAAATTTCCATTCACTATATTTTTTTTTATTCTTAAAAGAAGTCATGCTCTTAGAAAACCCCCCTTTTTTAATAGGCTCTTTCGAACTTTGAGAAAAAACCCCTTTCATATTGCCTTTACCATCGTATACAACTCCCCACTCACCCTCTTTTGTTATTGGGTCTTTAAACCATTTTCTTAAGTGTCGTTTTTTTACAGGGAAACGATTATCCATTAAAAGAACTTTAAAAGTTTGCGGATATTGTTTTATGTTACCGGGAGAATTCAGATAATAGGATTCTATTGCAGAGGTAATCTGATCTGCCCTAAAAAAAAGTTCCTTTTCCTGATCTCTTTTCATGATCGTGCTCCATTGTTTTTGCACCACCATTAAGGAAACAGAGACGACAATAATCAGCAATAATACTGCAGGGTAAGTAAATCCTTTTTCACCACTCATTATAAGGTGTCCCGTAAAGACTTATTTTGTCGCTCCCGCTATGGACATCATAGACTCCAGAAAGACCCTCACTTTCCGGAGCAATTAAAATCCAGGTATCATTTGCCCGGGTAAAAGGATCCATAGGAACGGCTCTGATGTATCGTTTTTGAACAAGGGAGTCCAGAGCCTGGGGATAATCCCCATGATCTGCATAATACTGATCAATTACATCTCTTAATGCAAACAAAGAACTCCTTAAAGAGGCTTCTTTGGCCCGGATGACAGATCTTTGAAAGCTTGGAACAGCTATGGTTGCCAAAATACCGATAATGGCGATCACCGTCATCATTTCTATAATGGTAAACCCGTTTTCATTACTCATTTTACCAATTTTTGTAATATGTTCCATCCAAAGCCTGTTTATCACTTAAAGAGTATATATCGTACACGTCCTGCCCCCCCCAAACGTTGCTCTCAGGGGCATCAGTATAAGATCTTAATCCCCACTGTCCATCGTCCGTCATTGGATCTTTGGGGATCCTTCTTAAGAATTTTTTTATTTCACCTGTGGATGTTTTAAGATCAATCCCATTTACCAAACTTTCAAGTGTTTTCGGGTAACCCGTGGCAGAAAAACTGCCAGGAATTATCTTTTGTTCCACCAATATTTTATGTTCATCCAAGGCGGTTCTAATAATTCTTAAGTGATTTCTCAATTCCAACTCTTTTGTTCTTTGATATACCACCTGTGACAATGGTAAAATCCCTGTGGCTAAAATTGAAATGATAGCTAAAGTTGCCATCATTTCAACCAGAGTAAAACCATTCTTTTTACTGACCATACACATAGGCTTTATCCACGATATGTATATCTTTAGGAAAAATTGTTTTTTTAAGCATCTCCAATCTGGAATCTTCTGCTGCCTTGTAAGAAAAATATTGCCCGATATAGACGCGATAAAAAGTTCCTTTCCCTTCTATCTGTCCGGGTTTTACCCATACAGAATATCCATGAGTCTCAAAAAAAGCTTTCTTTTTAAGCGCGTCTAACTCACCTTTAGATGAATACACCTGGATGCTGAAAACTTTATCTGTTGGAAGGAATTCATCTTCTACTACCACCTTTATATAATCTTTATCCGGAAACGCATTAAGATTGGTCTCTTTTATTATCTTTTCTTCAGCAGGTTCATTAAAAGACACTTCTTTCTCATTTCCCGACCAGAACTCAGAAACATCTTGTTCCGGGATATCCTGACTTCGAATAATAACAGGAGTGATGGTCATGAGAATATCTTTTTTCACAACCTCGCTGTTCTCTGAAGAAAACAGCCGGCCCATCACTGGTATTTCTCCGAACAAAGGAATTTTCTGTACGGTGGTTCGGTCTTCATCCTCTATCAAACCGCCGATGATAACACTGTCACCATCATTAACAGTTAAAACCGTCTTGGTTGCTCGAGTGTTAATTGCATACTGAGGGTCATCACTTGTTCCGACATTATTACCCAAGGCACTGATTTCGATTTCCAGTTTCAACGTTACCTGCTCATACATATTGATCACTGGCTCCACTATCAATTTAACTCCCACATCCTGATATAAAAAGTCATAGGTGGTTGTTCCATCCGTCTGTACTTTACGATTAGATCGAAGCGGCACTTTCTCTCCAATCAGAATTGAAGCTTTTTCCGAAGTACTCACGCGAACCTGAGGTTTTGCAAGGATTCTAGTATCTCCATCTTTTTTCAACAATTTTAATGTGGCTGTTGGCAAAGACAAATAAAGTTCTTTACTTGTAATTTTACCAATGTCTTTGATAGATCCCATTGCCGCAAACCCGAAATCCGAAGACGTTGAATTAAAATCTATACCAGAGCTTG
>JAWSVH010000084.1:0-22382 GCA_033852015.1 Desulfobacula sp. | reverse complement strand
ATGGTACTTTCATACTGGGTTGTTTCATATTGCATTTGGCAATGGGTACATGCGCTGCAAATATAATCAGCACCCACCTGGTGTGCAGATTCAAATTTACTTTCAAGAATTCTTAAAGATAAAGACTTATTTCCATTTAAGGCTGGATTTCCACAGCACTCTGTACTTTTAGACCATTCAACCGGTTTCATTCCTGTCACACGTACCAGTTTCTCAAAAATTGTCGGAGCATAGGGATGATCGAAATGAGTAATTGAAAAAGGTCGCAGTGCGTGGCATCCATATTGGATGGCAATCTTTTTTTCCGGAAGTTTTTGAGCAATCTTTTGTTTAAGTTTATCCAATCCAAAATCATTATGGAGAAACGATATAAAATGTTTGATTTGGGTGGTCCCATCCCAAGATAAATTCTCAGCATCCAGTAAAATATCAATCTTATGTTTGAGTTCAAGATTTTGATTGTACCAGAAAGCTGCATGTTTAAACTGACCAAAACAACATTTGCACGGAGTGATTATATCCAGTCCATGTTTCTGGGCGATTGCAAAATTTTTAATAGCCGAAAAAACAGAAACTTCAAAATGCTCTCCCCTTGCAGGATACCCGCAACAATTAAAAGATAACTTTACAAGCTGAACATCTAATTTTTGCATAACAGCTTCAAAAGAAGATCCATACTCTTTCATATAAAATGGAATTTTACATCCTGGGAAATATGCAAATTTCATCGGTTTTTCAGCCTTTTTTCTCATAAGAATTCTGTTTTATCATATCTGCCTTAACCCCACCTGTCTGCCTGAGTTCTAAAAGAATATCGGTCACCCGGATCTGTTGGGGACAAATCTCCTGGCATGCATAACAGGTAAGACAGGTCCATACCATTCGAGTACCTGCTGCCAGATGCTTTTGATCCAACCGCAAAAGGTTCATAACCTGTTGAGGGGTATAATCATTATCATGAGAATCATATTCAACCACCGGGCAAACATTGGTGCAAATGGTACACTGGATGCAATTTTCAAAGGCATCTATTTTCTCTACAAGATTAGAAGTTAATTCACTTGTGCGATTCAAAGGTTCAGGCATAAAGTCCTGACCAACCCATTCTGATAGAAACGTTTGATTGAAAAAATGATGATTATCCTCAACCTTTATATCTAAAAGTGCACCATCCAACTTTGACCATAAAGTTTGAAGATCAATTCCGGAGGGACAAATTTGTGTACATTTATTACAAAGGGTGCAAGCCTCATTGCCTTTTTGAAGTAGCTGCAAAAAACTGTCCGGACAACCTTTGGATATGGTTTTTATCGATTCTATTTTGATATGTGGCAACACATTTGAATTCTGAGTGATTTGAAAATTTGGAAACACACTGCACACCTGGGAACAATAGCCGCAATTGGTACATGCCCAAAGATCTGCGCTGTGAATAAAAGCTGTTTTTCCCAGATGTCTTTTTTTATCCTGATTTTTTTTACCACTAACCAAAGGAATTAAAACCATGTGATAAAGCCGCAAAAAAGGAAAAGATAAAATCAGTACCAAACAGACCCCATAATGAATTGCATACAAGGTCGAATCCGCACGATTTTGATTTAAAAATTGTCCAATATGATAGGCCAATTTTGCGATATGATTAGACACAAATGCCGATCGAATATCTGAATGACAGGATGCACAATATTCTTCATTCAGTAATTGTCCATTTTCAAGCTTTTCAACGCTATTGTCAGGTTTCTTTGTAAAATGAACAACATAATTTTTTTGCCAGAATAATTTTAGATCTTCTAATTCTGGATTCTCATCCAAATCAGAATAGGATTCAACCATATCCATAAAAATAGGTTCTGATATAATTTTGGATGCTTCAAGCAAAAAACCTGTACCCACAACAAGAAGAATCAAAAAAATAGAAAAACACCCTTTATACTGAAGATTTTTATCCTGTTTTATCTTTTTATCTGGGTTGATCCGTGTATTAAAACCTCTTCGCAGCAAAAATCCCAGACACCCCACAACCACCAGAGTGCCTGAAAGATTTCTTAAAAACTGATATGGATCAACAGTTGGATCATAATAATCAAAAAATATTGGGGCTGTAAACTTGTGCAATGCATGTACAAAAACCAGATATAAAAATCCAGATAGTACAAAGAAATGAAACAGCCATCTGATTTTTCCAGCCTTGAATAATTTGATCTGAAAAATAGAATTTAAAACCCCATTAACCAAATTCAATGACATCGACGAGAATTTAATGGGTCTCTGAATTTTCAAAAGTCTGCCGGTTTGTCGAAAGCGAATCCACTGTAAGCCCATGCCGACAATACCAATTATAATACTAATGTATAAAAGCACCTCACTCATTTTTATCCCCTTGCTTGGCATAAAAATGATTAACGGCACAAAATGCAGAGGCACACGACACACCTGCACCAGATTTGAGCCTTACCCAATCGTTATGGGCAAGCATGCTCCCTGCAGCATAGAGGCTTTCAAATATCGGAACATCCATTTCATCCACTGGCCGGAAACTTTGGTCCGTTAAAATTCCGGCTTGATTGATCGGGTGCCCCTGGGGAGCAAACAAATCCGATTGATACCATAAAGATCTTTGTCTAGGATGATACACTGGGATATTAAAAATTGTTTCCTCTATCAATCCTCGTTGTGCCCGCAATCCGCCACCCGGAAAGCGCCCTGTGGCTAAAATCACACCCTTAGCCTTGATCCGGGTACGGGTGTTTTCATAAACAGCATCCAGGATAATTTCTTTATTTTTAAATTCACAAAATTCTATTGTTGAATTATTTAAAACCGTGACATTATTCCAGGACAGCGCTTTTTCAAATGCATTTTTTAACCGGAGTCCGGGTATGGAAGGCGGTAAACCTGGTATCTCAAAACAATCCGCTCCGATCAGTTTTTCTAACGTTTCCATGATGTCGGCACTATTAAAAATACCGCATACACTTGGAAGTCCGATAAGGTCTTTATCTTTAGCAAAAGGCTTCATTTGTTCAGCAATAGTTTCGATAAACAAAGGATCTTCAAATAATCTGGCCAGGCGCGTAACATTAAAATCACCTGACAATTGCGGGACATCAATAGTCAGGGTTGAAACATCCATATTTTGTTTTTTCAATACGCTGGCAATCTGTTTTGCGCTGTATCCTTTTAAACCATTAAAATCCACCAACAAAAGTCTCTTTTCTTTCTTAAAAACCGAACATCCTTTGATCATAGTTTTGGGTACAAAAAAACTGGGTTTAAATGTTCCGGCGGCCGTTAATATTCTCAGATTGATATTCTCAGAGCCTTGATACTCAAGCCCGGCAGAGGCCAAAACTTGATCAACAAAATCGAAACTTTCAACCACACTGTCTACGGCAATTTTAGCGTAAGGGTGGTGGGGAATATCTTTTTTGAGTTTATCCAGACCATCATATGGCGTGTTAAGCACATTGGCTGTATCAACAGGGTATACTCCTAAAAAATCCAACAAACCGCTGGTCAGATAGAAACCAGATGAACTTCCAGCCTGGACGGTGCTCAGGCCAAGACTGGCCGCCCTGGCAGTTGCGACCATACCCGCCAACCCAGCACCAATCACCAGAAGATCACAATGAATATCTGAATTATTTTTCAATCTTTTTCAATATCCTTTTGTGTTTCAAGCTCAAGTCCGAACACACCACAATGGATCATTTCTTTAATAGAAGATTGAACAATTGCCTGATCCCATAATAGTGCATGTTCACCTTTCCACCGCTCATTTAGAAACTTTTTAAGGTCATAAATTCCATCTTCCTGGGACATTTGATCTGTATTATACATATGAGACAATATTCGTGCGCTGCAAAACGTTCCCTGACAAGGCCCCTTACCCAGACGACTTCTCAATGCAATGGATGTTAAATCGGCTGTTCCCTTGTTCTTTCTTATGGATTCAATAATGATATCGATGGCACTGGCAGGAACCATTTCGCATTCACAGAGAACTGGATCATGAATCGTCTTGGTTCCTGGCAATCCTCCAATCGACACACCCGGTTCAGACCATTCTCCACTTTTAGTCGATGGCAAAGGCACTTCTTTTGTCTGGCAGTCTGCTGTTACCTTGTGTTTACGGCAGACGATATCACAGGTCTTTTGAGCCATCAGCCGAAAGGTAGAAAGTTTTCCCCCGGTAATGGTTACAAAATTATCCACACCGTCTTTTTCATGATCAATCAAGGTAAATCCCCGACTGACCTGCCGATCATCTTCCCCTCCGATACTGACCAAAGGACGAACACCGGAATATGCCCTAACATATCTACAGGTTTTAAGACAAGGAACCATCTGTTCTCCCTCGCTGATAATATAATCCACCTCATCTACGGTAGGGTAAATATTATCGGGAGAGTCAATCCGCACAGAGGTCGTTCCTAAAATCGATACCACCCCGCCCGGAACAAGAATATCCGCGTCTGTGGCTTTTCTAAGGCGATTTATCACCTGCTGGGAGATCCGTTTACTGGTTACCAGCAAAGTGCCTTTTGAAAAAACCATATTGATCGGGATATTTGCCATAGAAGCAACGTTACTTGCCCAGGCACCCGATGCATTAATATAGGTTTGTGCCTCAACGTAGATGGTTTCACTGCTGACTTGATTTCTTAATTTTGCACGAACAATTTTTTTATTGTTTATTTCAAAAGATTCCAACTTACAATAGCTTAAATATTCGGCCCCCCTTGAAACAGCATCATTCATATTTTCAATGGAAATTTTGAACGGGTTAATCGTTGCATCATTCACCTGATAAGCTGCAATCATCTTATCTGATAAAACAGGTTCCATTTTTTTTGCATCTTGAACGCTCAGCTCCTTGTACGGAATTCCTGCACGGGCACACATATCTGGAAAATCAGCGATATAATTTTCATCGTCCCCGCGAACAGCAACAAAAAGTCCACCGGTCTCTTCGATACAATGGCTGGCTGTCTTCTTTAAAATATTGATTTCACTATTGCACTCAATTGCTGCCTCTGGATCTGAACTTATATATCTTGCCCCACTATGAAGCAATCCGTGGTTACCACCTGATGCACCGGCATTTAAATCCTGCTTCTCAGCCAGAATAACATCAAACCCTCTTAAAGAAAGGTCACGGGCAATACCCGTCCCTGTGACACCGCCACCAATGATCAAGACCTGGGTTTGAACAGTTTTTATTACAACAGAAGCTTTAATTTTTTACCCCCACAAAGAACAGATACTTTTTTCAAAAAACCAATATTTACATGATTCAGATTCTCAAATTCAATATGTTCGAAAAACCACACAAAGCGACCTTTTATTTTTTGTATATGAAAATTATGAATATAAAATGAAAGAAACATGACTAAAATAATAACATATTCTACATATTTTGCAAAGGCCAAGATTAAAAAAGCTAAGCTTAAAAAAATAAGATTTTATGTTTAAAATATAACATTTACCTGTTATGGTAATTCCTGAGTATAAAGTCATTCTGAGATACCCTTATAACAAAAAGGGAGGAATTAATATGAAAAAGTATGTTGGTGCGATTGATCTGGGAACAACCAGCAATCGTTTTATCCTGTTTGACAAACAGGGAAATATTTTCAAATCCACACAAAAAGAACACAAACAAATTTTCCCTCAACCTGGCTGGGTTGAACACGACCCCATGGAAATCTGGGAAAACACCTGTGACGTCATTCAAACAACGCTGACAAAAGCGGGGATATCAACACAACAGATTGATTCAATCGGCATCACCAATCAAAGAGAAACCTGTGTCATCTGGAATAAGAAAACCGGTAAGCCCTGTTACAATGCCATTGTCTGGCAATGCACCCGGTCCGATGATATCTGCAATACTCTGATCAAAGAATACGGACAAGATTTTTTCATCAGCAAAACAGGTCTTCCTGTGACCAGTTATTTTTCAGGCCCCAAAGCAACCTGGATACTAAAGAACGTTGCTGCAGCAAAAGATTTCAAAGATTCTGGAGATATTCTGTTTGGAACCATCGAAAGCTGGATCATTTGGTGGCTTACCGGTGGCCCAGAAAATGGATCACATATTACTGATGTATCCAATGCCAGTCGAACAATGCTGTTAAACATCCACACCTTAAAATGGGATAACGAGTTATTAAACGCTCAACAAATCCCCAAAGCCATGTTACCGCAAATAAAACCTTCGGTGGATTCCAACTCCTGGGGAACCACTTTAAAAACCGGGCCATTTAAAGGTCAAATTCCAATCTGCGCTGCACTGGGAGATCAACAGTCTGCACTTTTCGGACAGACGTGCTTTGCTCCGGGTGAGGCTAAAAACACCTATGGGACTGGATGTTTTCTTTTGATGAATACCGGAACGACCCCGGTAAAATCCAATCATGGCCTGCTGACTACTGTGGCTTACAAAATTAATGATGAAGATGCCATATACTGTTTAGAAGGTTCCATTGCCGTTGCCGGGGCTCTGGTTCAGTGGCTACGTGACAATCTGGGAATTATTGACAATGCCTCACAGATAGAAAATCTTGCGCAAACGGTTGAAGACAACGGTGATGTATATATTGTACCTGCATTTTCAGGCTTATATGCACCCTATTGGCGTTCTGATGCACGGGGCATTATTGCCGGATTGACCCGGTTTGCCAACAAAGGTCATCTTGCCAGGGCTGTCCTTGAAGCCTGTGCCTATCAAACAAGAGATATTGTAACTGCAATGAACAAAGATTCCGGCGTGGATTTAAAACATCTCAAAGTAGACGGTGGGATGGTTCTTAACGAAATATTAATGCAATTCCAGGCTGATATGTTAAATGCCCCGATCATTCGACCCCAGATTATCGAAACCACAGCGTTGGGTGCAGCCTATGGCGCAGGACTGGCCACAGGATTCTGGAGCAACACTGATGAATTGAGAAAAAATTGGGCAGAAGATAAAAGGTGGCTGCCCGCTATGACATCTGAAAAACGCGAAGAGTTGTATTCAAAATGGGGAAAAGCGATTGAACGATCTTTTAACTGGAAATGACGGGACTGGAAATAATATACAAAATTTGATATCAAGACGTTCATAAACTAAATACATTAATTTACCCAGATGAATTCAAGACAGGCAAAAGAGAATTATGATGACCAAAAGAAAGGCAATCAACAACCGTCACGAAGAGATTATCTCCCTTATTAAGAACAGTGGCTTTGTTACTGTTGAAGAAATGGCAAAAACCTTCAATGTAACTCCGCAAACCATCCGAAGAGATATCAATTTTCTTGATGAAGAAGGGTATATTTCAAGGTATCACGGAGGCGCTGGATTATCTGTCAGCACAGAAAATGTTGCCTATCGTCATCGAAAAGAATTACTACTGGGAGAAAAAAAAGAGATCGCTAAAGCGGTTGCCGGAATGATCAAAGACAACACCTCTTTATTTATCAACATTGGAACAACAACAGAGTATGTCGCCAGCGAATTGATCCTTCACAAAAAATTAAGGATTATAACTAACAATCTTAATGTTGCCGCCATCATGAGCAAAAAAGAAGATTTTGAGGTCATTGTCACTGGCGGTATCGTCCGAAGCAAAGACGGCGGAATCACGGGCGAAGCCACCGTAAATTTTATTCGCCAGTTCAAAGTAGACGTCGGCATTATTGGTATCAGCGGTATTGATCTTGATGGTACATTGCTTGATTTCGACTTCAGAGAAGTTCATGTTGCCAGAACAATTATGGAAAATTCAAGAAAGGTATATCTGGTTACGGATCACTCAAAGTTTGGCAGAAATGCCATGGTCAAGCTTGGAAACATCACCGAAATCGACACATTAATCACAGATAAAAAACCACCTGAAGAACTTTTAGACATTATTAACAGCAATAATATAAATCTTGTGGTGGTCTAAATATAATTTTAAAAAATGCAAAGGGTGTTTGATGATAAGATAGTCCATCAAACACCCTTTTTTTCAAATCAACAAATACTTATTTAACGCGACCTTCTTTCCAAGCCTGAAGGAGCTTATCATAATTCATTGTTTCTCCCTGGGGTTTTTCATTGGCAAGTTTTGCCTTGGGGGAACCTGGCTGTTTCAGCCAATAAGATTCAGCTTTTTCCGGATTCAACTTAGGACCTTTATCGCCCTGAACACCTGCACGTTCAATACGTCCAAGAATTTTATCCTGTTCTTTTGCAAGATTATTCATCGCTGTTGAAACCGTTACTTCACCGGCAACAGCTTCACCAATATTCTGCCACCACAATTGAGCCAACTTCGGATAATCAGGAACATTGGTACCTGTGGGTGTCCAGGCAACTTTTGCCGGACTTCTATAAAATTCCACAAGTCCACCAAGTTTTGGCGCACGATCTGTAAATGACTGATGCCTGATGTCGCTATTACGAATCGGCGTCAAACCCACATGAGTTTTTTTAAGCGATGTGGTTTTTGCAACACAAAATTGTGCATATAACCAGGCTGCTTTTCTTCTGTCCACAGGCGTACTTTTCATGAGCGTCCAAGAACCACAATCCTGATATCCCAGTTTTTGCCCTTCTTCCCAGTACGGGCCATGTGGAGATGGCGCCATTCGCCATTTTGGAATACCATCCGCATTAACTACCGGAGTGCCAACTTTAACCATATCTGCAGTAAAAGCAGTATACCAAAAAATCTGCTGGGCGACATTGCCCTTTGCCAGACTCGGAAGTGATTGATAAAAATCCATACCCAATGCGCCAGGAGGTGCATATTTTCTTAACCACTCCATGTATTTGCGCAACGCGTATTTAGCAGCTGGCCCATTGGCGGCACCGCCTCTTGAAACAGACGATCCTACAGGACGATTATTTTTGTCAACACGAATACCCCACTCATCAACCGGTTTTCCATTGGGCATTCCCTTGTCCCCGGCACCCGCCATGGAGAGCCAAGCATCTGTAAAACGCCATCCAAGATCTGGAGCTTTCTTTCCATAATCCATGTGACCGTAAATTGCCTTACCATCAATTTCGCTCACATCCTCACTAAAAAACTGAGCAATATCTTCATATGCAGACCAGTTTACTGGAACTCCAAGCTCATATCCATACCGTTTTTTAAACTTGGCTTTAAAATCAGCACGGTTAAACCAGTCATAACGGAACCAATACAAATTGGCAAACTGCTGATCTGGAAGCTGGTACAGTTTTCCATCCGGACCTGTGGTAAACGATTTTCCCATAAAATCATCCACATCAAGCGTCGGGAGAGTTACATCCTTTCCTTTGCCTGCCATCCAGTCCGTCAGGTTTACTACATGCCCATACCGGGAATGGGTCCCAATAAGATCAGAATCATTGATATACGCATCAAAAACATTTTTCCCAGACTGCATTTGAATCTGCAGTTTTTCAATCACATCACCTTCCTGGATCAAATCATGGGTGACCTCAATTCCGGTAATTTCTTTAAATGCTTTTGTAAGTACTTTTGATTCATACTCATGAGTAGGAATGGTTTCCGATACCACCTTGATTTTCATACCTTTAAACGGAGCCGCAGCCTTAATGAACCATTTCATTTCTTTAAGCTGCTCTTTTTCTGACAGAGTAGATGGTTGAAATTCATTTTTCACCCATTTTTTTGCAGCATTCATATCAGCACTCACAGGCATTGCCGTGACTAAAAACATAACTGACATGATCCAAGCCAGAATAGTGATTCTGGAACTATTTACTAACAATTTTCTCGCCATAATAATTCCTCCATATGCCTTCTTAAGGTATTTAATTTCAGATATCGTAGGTGTGAAGGCATTTTATACCCACAATATCGTTTAAAACACTATATTTTCTAACCCCAACGCATTACCACCGCCATCCAAATCAGTGCAATGCCGAAGGCGTACCACAAATTAAAATCAGTTAACCCAAGCCAGGCAAGGTGGATATAAGCACTGCCTAAAAGACCGATAAAAAAACGATCTCCCCGGGTAGTGGAGAGCGGCAGCAAACCTTTTCTCTCAATGGTTGGTGAAATAACCTCCCAGACCGTCATACTGATCAATAGTGTTGCAATGGTGATGAAAAAAATTGCCGTGGGAACTGTCCATGCCATCCATTCTAAATTCATGGTCACTCCTTTATTTAAACCCGCCCCATGGCGAACCCTTTGGCCAGGTTATTTCGTACAAACCAAATCACCAGTGCTCCTGGAACAATGGTTAAAATTCCTGCTGCAGCAAGGAGCCCCCAGTCAAGACCTGATGCACTTACCGTCCGCGTCATCGTCGCAGCGATCGGTTTGGCCACTGTTGTGGTCAATGTTCTTGCCAGCAAGAGTTCCACCCAGGAAAACATAAAACAAAAAAAGGCGGTTACACCAATACCCGATCGTATCAAAGGAATAAAAATAGTTAAAAAGAACCTTGGGAATTTGTACCCATCGATAAATGCGGTTTCATCAATTTCACGGGGCACTCCAGACATAAATCCTTCCAGAATCCATACCGCCAGCGGAACATTAAACAGGCAATGGGCCAAAGCAACCGCAAGATGGGTATCAATCAAGCCGAATGTGGAATAGAGTTGAAAAAAAGGAAGAAGAAAAACTGCGGCAGGCGACATGCGATTGGTCAACAGCCAGAAGAAAATCTGTCGGTCACCGATAAATTTATACCTTGAAAAAGCATAGGCCGCAGGCAATGCGGTAAGCAGTGAAATCACCATGTTCATGGAAACATATATAATAGAATTGATATACCCGTTATACCAGGAGGAGTCGGTGAAGATCTTTATATAATTACCAAAGGTAATTTGTCGGGGATAAAGAGAAAAAGAGCCTAAAATATCCGCATTTGTTCTCAAGGACATATTGAGCATCCAGTAAATAGGAAGCATGAGAAGACAAAGATAAACAATAAAAAAGATGGTCCGTTTTTTCATGGAGTTTCTCCTTTACCGACATTTTGCAGCACCTGGTAAAAGAACCAGCTAAGCAAAAGTATGATCAAAAAGTAGACCAGAGAAAAAGCCGCAGCAGGCCCCAGATCGAACTGCCCCACAGCAACCTTTACAAGATAAATGGATAAAAACGTAGTGGAATTTCCCGGACCGCCGCCAGTGAGCACAAAGGGCTCTGCATAAATTAAAAAACTATCCATAAACCGCAACAAAAGGGCGATGGTCAAAACCCCTCTCATCTTAGGCAATTGAATATACCAGAAAGTAGCCCAGGTGGACGCACCATCAATTTTCGCCGCCTGGAAATAGGCTTCTGGAATGGCACGAAGCCCGGCATATGCCAGCAGAGCAACCAACGGCGTCCAATGCCAGACTTCCATAAACATCAGTGTAATCCAGGCATCCAATGAACTGGCTGTATGATCAAATCCGATTCCCAGGCCATTTATGGTTGCTCCGAAAAGACCGATATCCGGTCGGGTAAAAATAATCCAGATGGTTCCGATGACATTCCATGGAATCAACAAGGGCAAAGCGATAAGCACCAGACTGATAGAAGCGCCCCATCCTTTTTTTGGCATCGTCAGCGCAATAAGAATCCCCAGAGGCATTTCAATCAACAGTACCAGGCCTGAAAAAAATAACTGGCGCACCAATGCATCGTGAAGTCGAGCATCGGAAAGTACTTCTTTAAACCATTCAGTCCCCACAAAAACACGTTGTCCAGGGCCAAAGATGTCCTGTAGAGAATAATTGACCACCGTCATCAAAGGAATAATCGCACTAAAAGCGACAATGATAAAAACAGGTAAAACCAGCAGCCAGGCTTTATTATTTTTCCATTTATCCATATTGGCCATGCTCCAATCTTGTTATATCAAAAACCGGTTAAAAGTTTTTCATTATGAAACAGCCGAATCCAGTCTTTTGAAAATTTCAACCAGGCAATCTCACCTAAAGAAGGACTTTTTTCTGACAATCTTGCCCGCAACATATGCTCAGCGAGCAGAACTGTTACAATTTTATAATTACCTTGATCTTCTATGGATTGAACTTTAGCCGGCACACACCCGTCGGTTTCTTTTTCATGAACCTCCAGATATAACGGCCGTATACCCAGCTCAATCCCACGCTGAATACCATTTGCCAATTTTGCAGTTTTCTCATCTAACGGTATTTTTATGCCATTCACCACCGCCATCATCCCTTCAATCTTACAAGGGATAAAATTCATACCCGGGCTGCCGATAAAATACCCGACAAACTTATGACTGGGATTTTCAAATAATTCCTGGGGGGTACCAATCTGGACAATGCCTCCCTCATACATAACAATAACCTGATCGGCAAAGGTCAACGCTTCCACCTGGTCATGGGTGACATATATAAAAGTCAATTTTAGCTGCTCATGCACCTCTTTAAGCTTACACCGCAACTGCCATTTCAAATGAGGATCAATCACAGTCAATGGTTCGTCAAATAGAATGGCAGCCACATCGCTTCTCACCAGCCCGCGACCCAGAGAAATTTTTTGTTTGGCATCGGCGCTGAGCCGTGCCGCTTTTTTACTCAAGCTCTCTGTCAAATCAAGAATATCAGCAACTTCTAAAACTCTTGATTTAATATCTGTTTTATTAAAACCACGATTTTTCAAAGGGAAGGCAAGATTATCAAAGACAGTCATGGTGTCATAGAGAACAGGGAATTGAAACACCTGGGCAATATTGCGTTTTTCAGGTGGCAGGCCAGTCACATCTTTACCATCATAAAGCACCCTGCCCTTACTAGGCGTAAGCAACCCGGATATAATATTGAGCAATGTCGTTTTTCCACAACCAGATGGCCCCAACAATGCATAAGCCCCACCATCATCCCATATATTGTCGATGAGCCGAAGCGCAAAATCAGACTCATCTTCAGGATTAGCCGTATAACTGTGAGCAACATTATCCAATGTAATTTTTGCCATTTATATCTCCTGTAAATATCAGCTATTCAGTGGCATTCCCACCTGGAGAGAGTATGAGTGACCCTGATTTTGAAAAGACAAACAAATTGGCAGGATCTATATAAATTTTAATTTGTGAACCAATTTTTTGAGAATAAATCCCGACCTCCTGAACCACAAGTTTATTGCCCTCATAATCCACATGAATAAACGTTTCAGAACCATTTATTTCCGCAAGTTCTACCCGCGTCTCCAGGCCAACATCATTATCGGTTTGAGATTTTAAATACAGATGGTTGGACCGAATACCCAAGATATAATTGCCCGAAGACAAGGTCTTTAAATGGCCACTTAAACCAATAGTCAAATCTTCCCCAAGTTTTATTTTTTTATCATCCACACTACCATTCAGAAGATTAATAGGAGGGTCACTAAAAACTTGAGCCACCTTTATTGAAGCAGGCGTATGATACACCTCGGATGTCGCACCCGTCTGAATTACTCTTCCCTGATCCATCACTACGATATTTCCCCCTAACTTCAAAGCTTCTCCTGGTTCTGTGGTCGTGTAAACAACGATCACGTCCCGTTGTTTAAAAATTGACTGTAAATCAATTTGTAATTCTTCTCGGAGTTTATAATCCAGGTTAACCAATGGTTCATCCAGCAAAAGCAAACTTGAATCTTTGACCAATGCCCTTGCAATTGCACACCGCTGTTGTTGACCACCAGACAATTCGGTAGGGATTCTATCAAGCATCGCCTCGAGATGAAGCATTTTTGATACTTCTTTTACGCGTTTATCAATTTTGCTTTTTTCCATACCTAAGACTTTTAACGGCGAGGCGATATTGTCATAAATCGTAAAAGACGGATAATTAATGAATTGCTGATATACCATGGAAATATTGCGTTTGCGAACCGACATACCCGTGATATCCTTACCATCGACAATAATTTGTCCGCTATCCGGACGATCCAAGCCAGCCATAATTCGCAAAAGTGAGGTTTTCCCTGCCAAAGTACGGCCCAGAAATATATTTGTGGACCCGGATTCGAAATCCAGAGAAATATCCTTTAAATAAACTTCCTCATTAACGGTCAAATTAATATTTTTAATCGAAAGACTCATTTAACTCTCCGCATTAACAAAGGATCAAATAGAATGAATATTACATGTTCGAAAAAACACTACCATGGATCCAAAAGCCGTGCAAGTGAAAATAAACGAAAATATAACGAAAATTATTTAACATTTTTACCGCCAAATTTTATCGTTATATAGCAAACCAATAACTAAACGAAGGAATCTTACGGGCAAATGAAGTAATCAGGCCAGGGCAATATTTTCAGAGACAATAGAATCGAGATGAAAGATCGAGCAATTACAACTAACAAAAAACTGGGCGAATCCAGGCCATACTCCATAATTGATCAACCATGGCCATAACCTGGAAAGAACACACAATATAAAGACAAATTTTTATCGTTAAGGTTTACAGCTCCCACAAGGTTTATAGCCCGCCTGAACGGCATCTTCTCTTTTAGCAAAGGAGTCAGTACACTTCTTGCTTTGAGCAAATTTACAATCTTGCGTATGAAAAACCTTTGAATCCGTATTTCCGACAAGCCCAGTAGCTTCAGCTACAGGTTCTTCAGCTACAGGTTCTTCAGCTTGATCTGATAAGAAATGTTCACGCCCAAGATAAATCATCAGACATCCGCCAAGAATTAATGTAGCAGGTACAATGGCCATCATCAGCTTTAAAAAGGCTTCATAATATACTGAGATACTAAAAATACCAAGTAAAAGTGCAATCGCCCCGCCAATAAAGATTTTCATAAATTAACTCCTCTATTAAAAGACATAACCTCTTATTTTTTACCTCAATTATACTTGAAATGTTCTTTTTGCCAACGAAGGCTTGAACTTGATCATACCATGTCAATATCACATATTTTAATACAGGCCAATACTTGCCCATGAGTATTCTAAGAAATAAGATATTCTTGCTGTATTTAGTTTTATTACAATAGCTTTGTCAAGAAATAGATAAAAATTGCGAATTTCGTTATTTTTTTTTGCGATTTACCCTGCTCTTAATATTTTTAATAAAATCCTATAGAGATGAAAAGACTTTAATTGACAAACTTATAGACAATTCCCTATAACTAAAAAAATATTTTTTAAACATCGCAGCTAATTGAAAACTGTGTCCTCATAATCGCATTTTTCAACACGCAAATGAAATTGTAATCTTAATCCATATAATAAGGAGAAAAAATGAAAAACTCAAAACAACTTCTGATTGCCTATTTTATCGGCTTTTTATTATTAATTTCAAACATAGCCTCTGCAGGCCAAGGTGATCTTGGACTATCTTTAAAAGGTGGAACCCTTGGAGCCGGTATTGAAGGAACCATTGGCATCTTAGACAATGTAAATGCGAGACTTGGTTTTAATTATTGGTCTATGGAATCTGATATTACCGAAAGTAATGTTGAGTATGAACTTGATATAGACCTGATGTCAATTTCACTTTTGTTAGATTGGCATCCACTTAATAACGGATTTAGGCTATCAATTGGTGCCCTGTATAATGGCAATGAATTTGATGCTACAGGAAAACCCACTGGCGGCAACTATGCGATTAATGACAGCACCTATACTGCTGCTCAAATCGGAACACTTTCCACCAGCATTGATTTTGAAGATTTTGCGCCCTATATCGGCATTGGATATAGAAATGCTGTTGGAAAAAGCAAAAGATGGAACTTTGTTATGGATTTAGGCGCAATGTATCAGGGCTCTTCTGATGTAACAGTTTCTGCCACCGGGGCCGCTGGCAATGCAGCCTTGCAGTCGGATATAGAAGCTGAGCGCCGGCAACTGGAAAGTGACCTCGACGACTTTTCTTTTTATCCTGTGATATCTTTTGGAGTCAGTTATAAATTCTAAACTAAAATTTTGTTAAATCACAAATGATTCTATTTATTTAAGTGACAAAAGGCATACAAATATGCCTTTTGTCACTTAACAATATCAACATTTTAAACAGGTAAAAAAATGGATATTTCACCCGCTCTAATATGGTTTCTTATCGGTGTTGCATTTTTGTTTGCAGAATTATTTATTCCTGGTTTTATTTTAATTTTTTTTACTGCAGGCTGTTGGACAGCAGGAATTGCTGTTTGGGCAACAGATATTGAGTTATCAATTCAAATAATAATTTTTTCAATTTCTTCTCTGGTACTTCTTTTTTCTTTGCGCAAATATAGTATCAAAATTTTCAAAGGAAACACCCGTGATAATCTTGATGATCAATATGCAGATTCAAAAATTGGAAAAACAGGTATTGTTACTAAAACTTTAACACCAAGTATTGCCGGCGAGATTAAAGTCGCTGGAAGTTTTTGGAGAGCGATTTCGGATACAAATATTGAACAAGGACAATCTGTTTTAATCATCAGCCAGGAAGCAGAGGATGGTCTCACTTTTAAAGTTAAACCCTTATAAGGAGTTAGAATGAACGAATCAATCATTGTTGTTGGTGTCATAGCAGTAATTATCATAGTTTTGTTGATTAAAACCGCTGTCATTGTTCCTCAACGATCCGAATTTGTGATCGAACGGCTCGGAAAATATCAAAAATCATTGAGTGCAGGCTTTCACATTCTATTCCCATTTCTTGATAGAGTTGCATATAAACGATCTTTGAAAGAAGAGGTAATGGACATTCCTTCTCAAGATTGTATCACCACAGATAATGTTACCGTATCTGTAGATGGGATTTTATACATTCAAGTTATGGACAGCAAACTTTCCGCCTACGGTATTGATGATTATAAATTTGCCGCAGGCCAGCTTGCACAAACTTCCCTGAGATCAGTCATTGGCAAAATTGAATTGGATAGAACTTTTGAAGAACGAGATAGTTTAAACCAGCAAGTCGTGGCAGCAATCGATGAAGCCGCACAAAATTGGGGTGTTAAAGTTTTACGTTATGAAATAAAGGATATTAAACCTCCCCAAAGTGTTATGGAGGCCATGGAAAAACAGATGAGAGCAGAACGAGAGAAACGAGCATCCATCGCTACATCTGAAGGCGACAGACAAGCACGAATAAACCGTGCTGAAGGGTTGAAAAAAGAAGCCATTGAAGTTTCTGAAGGTGAAAAACAAAAAAGAATCAATGAAGCTGCCGGCCAGGCAAAAGAAATCGAATTGATTGCACAAGCAACTGCAGATGGAATTAAAAAAGTCGCAGAATCACTCAGCATGGCCGGAGGAAGAACAGCCGCAAATTTACGTGTAGCCGAAAAATATATTTCAGAATTTGGAAATTTAGCTAAAGAAAATAACACCATGATAATCCCTACAAATTTAGGAGATGTTGCATCAATGGTTGCAACGGCTACATCTGTCCTGGGACATACAAAGAAAAGACCAACAACACAAAAAAGCTCCTGAAGTAAAACCCCAGGAGCTTTATAAGCATAAAACAAACTAATTTTGCATATTCCTGCAAAATTAGTTTGTTTTAGTTTATTCTTGAATTCTTTTCTCACACCAAATCAACACATATATTTTGATAAAGTATGCATTCTCAAGGATATTGTGCCATAAAAAGTATTCCCTTCAGTGCCTGCTTAATATTTTAAGTTTTGCTTCACAGTAAGAAATATAACATTGGAGTTCAGAAGCGACCAAGCGAAGCGAATCCGGTGTTTTCGGCGTTATGCATTTCGCTCAACTATAGTGATATTGAAACCTTCGTCAGTCTGAGGCTCTACAAAATATTTTGTGACTTGCTCAAACATTTCCTCGGTATCAGTTGAGGCTCTCTCAGGTTGTTGGACTCGCCTTTTCTCGATCTGCTTTAAACATTCCTCATTCGATAAATCAATATATATCAACTCATTAGGCGCTTCAATCTCTAAGAAGATACTTCTGAACCAATCTCTTTGGGAGATAGTATTTGCAGGAAAATCCATTACCACATCTGTTCCAGTAACTAAGATGGCTTGAACGAGCTTCTTTATCTGAGGTTTAAGCAGACTAGAATATGCAACATACTCTTCCAAAGATGTAATTTTATTTGGGTACAGCGACGCTAGCCATTCATCTTCCGAAAGTAATACTGCTTTTCTTTCCATCGCGATATAGTTTGATTTAGTGGTCTTCCCCGCCCCCATCTTTCCACAAAAAAATGTTAATACTCCTTTATTCATGACTCCTCTCTTATTATCGCATAACAAATAATTGCGTGGCTCTGTATATCATTCAAAATTTAGATATTTATCTGGATAATCCTTCATCTTTACTCAAAAAATTAATACCATTGTTTTGAATAGCACGCAAAGTTTTAATCTAAAAAAATTAATATCCAAAACTCAAGACTGCTTGCATTCTTGTGGATAGGAATATTATTTTTAATTAAAAAAGCTTAAACTTTTATCTTCGCATTATTTTTTATAAAGAAGCGGTTTTAATTCTGTCCAGGTTTTCCCTGCAGTTAAAAAATGATCGTGCTCAACCTCTTCCACAAAAACCCAGACGTGAGACGAGTCATAGCCAAGATTGGTGGCGACAAGTTCGTTGATTTGAGTGATCGTTTTCTTTATTGCTTCTTTAGGACTGCCTTTCATGGTTTTAAGTGTAATTAGTGGCATATTTATCTCCTTATAGTTTTAATTCCTTTAATAGGAATGGTTATCGTTATTTACTAACAATTACGTACTACAATTGAAGACCAAGCATAGCCTACCTACTAGTAGGTTGTCAATGGGTTATTGTATTTTTCTCTAATAATATAAAAATTATCACGCCTAAATCACCGTTAATATAAGATAAATGGTATTTTTTAAGTTTAAAAATACACCATTTCAACTGTATGTTTTTAAATATAACAATAAGAATATTGACAAAAAACCTATCTATTAGTAGGGTTTCTCCAGAGGTGAGTCATGATTAAAAAAAATACAAAGAGTGAAATACTGGATATTGCCGGGCAATTAATTTTAACCAAAGGGTATAACAGCTTAAGTTATAAAGAAGTCTCAGAAAAAGTCGGCATCAGAAAAGCAAGTATCCACCACCATTTCCCTAGAAAACAAGATCTGGGGCTTGCTTATGTCAAAAATTATTATGAAAGTTTTGTAGAATGGAGTGAAGGCCTTTCAAAAAAAAGCAATAAGGAAAAGTTTGAATCGCTGTATGAAATGTACAAGTATCTCTCAAATAGTTGCAAGCACATATGCCCAATAAGCATGTTGACCGTAGAGTTTCCGACGCTTCCCACGGAAATTCAAGAACAGGTCACAATTTTGTATAACTATTTTGAAAAATGGCTGGCCCATGTGTTAGATGATGGTATATCACAAAGAGAGTTTATCAATACGATACACCCTGAAATCATGTCAAAAATTATTATTAATGCATTCTCCGGTACGTTGGAAGAAATCCGTATTTCCGATGAGCTTGATCAGATAGACCGTGTATATGAGGAATTTAAACAGATACTGTTTATCAGTTAAACCATATTTTTCAGATTATACCATGCCTGCTCATCGTGAGCAGGTGTTAAATATTTTCGGTATCACGCATTAAGGATGCGATATCGATTATTAACAGGGATTTTGAAAGAAAGTCTCGCACAAACAAAAAAGCTCTTAAGGTAAAACCCCAAGAGCCTTGATGTTAATGGTACGCATGGCAGGATTGGAACCGGCCTTGTAAATTTAATTTTATCTATACTGTTAATTGTTCATTTTACGTCTGAAGCCAACAAGTCCCAATAAACCAGAACCGAGGAGAAATATTGCGCCTGGAATTGGGACAACTGTTTCCCGGACCAGAAATGTACCCATATTATCGCGGATAAAGGTATCCTTACTATGTGAACTGCTCGCCATACCGACCCAGGTAGATCCACCCTGGGAAAAATCAACCACTTTGGTGGTGGTATTTCCAGAAGTCACAAATACTGTGCCATACGTATCCGTATATGAAACCGTACCCACACCATTCGCTAAATCTCCATCATCATAAAATCCCCAGAGATAGTATTTGTAACCACTTTGTGTAAAGGTCGTGTTAAAAACAGATTCTCCTATTCCTTTATCTCCCAGCACCAATCGAGATATTGGTGCTATTGACTTACCAGTAGAGTAAGTTGTCACACTGGCACCTACTCCTACAGCATAATTTCCAAACAAAGTATTAAGCTGAGTTCCTGTGGCAACCGAAAACCCGCCGTTTACTTCTGGGCTGTAAGCATTATAAGCCGCTTGATACGTCATTCCCAATGTCTTGTTAGGCTGAAGCCATTCGAGCCCAGTTATGTCATCATAAACAATAGCATTGACGGATGTGTCAAGATCACGAAGTATCAGAGCAGCACTTGAAAGAGTGGGCAAAAAGCAAATGAGTAATAAAATTAAAAAAAACTTCCGCATAGATCAATCTCCTTTTAAAAATCAGTTTCAAATCAGCCCATTTTTATTCAACATTCCATTGCAGGCCTATTTACATAACATTAGTATATTGTCTGTCTTTTAAGCAATTTTCATTCCACTTCAAAAGGCAAAAGATCAATAAGTAAGGAATATCGCTTTTATTAGGAAATTGGATCAATTCTAATAGAATTATATAATGATAGAAAAAAATATTCGCTTTAAATTGGGAAATTAAAGTAATATATTATGTAAAAAAAGTAATATATTTGCATATAAAAAGTAATAACTCAACCAAACAACGGATTTGATATCAAATGGCACGCTTGGCAGGATTGAAACCTGCAACCTATGGATTAGAAAACTCATCAATTACACACAATATAAACGCTTTGGGTGCTACTTCAAAAAATAAGTAAAAAGTGGATTAACCGAAGCCTCCAGTTTTTGAAGAAGGCTCAGGCTCGATATTTATTGGATTATTTCATGCGGTTTACAACAAATGGTTTAACTGCAGCTCTTCCATAATCATCCACCGCACGGACCATAAATTTACCCAGCCGACCCTTCCACAAAAGCGCTTCTTTACCTTTCATACTGCCGACATAAACGTCATCGACAAACCAATGGACCTTTCTGACATCCGGATCAACAATGGCTTTGAAAGGGATCAGATTATCATCTTTTGATTCAGTCCGGATCACATACTCTATTGTGCTTTGGGGGGATGTGATAACAGGTTCCTGACCAGTGGTGCTTTTCAGATCCAAATCACAGTCACTTTCATATTGCGGTGGTGTCTTTAAAGAAATACCAGCCTGGTTATATATTTGGAGAAAATCAGACGGCCAGAATTCAAATACCTTTAATTCCGACACCCCCTCCTCATGCCAACAGGCTCTCAGCCCTGTCTTTTTATTGATGGGTATTTTCCTGTAGATATCAGATACCTTGATGGGAGAAACACCAGGAATAAACCATGCTTCTTGGGAAGAGGGACAATCCCTTTCGTATAAATCACCAGATGCAGAACAGATGAGAAGCCTTTTCAGGTTCAGACTTTGAATGGGAACGGTGTCTGATACTTTCCACCCATGACCCGGATATACTGAGTCGAAAATCGAAAACATAAGCGGACCGGCGGCACGCCTGCCAATAAAAGCATCATTTCCCCTGCCATCAAAATTGCCCACCCACACCACCAGTACATATGGGCCTGATACACCTGCAGCCCATGCATCACGAAATGCCCAGGATGTTCCTGTTTTCCATGCAATTTCATTTTGCCGGGACTGATCCCCCCTGATATCTAATTGATCCGGGGCTGGATTGTCTTTTAATATATCCAACACAAGAAAACTGGCTTCTCTGCTGAGCAACTGTTTTTGGGGGCCTTTGATTTTTTCTTTCAACCCATGAACAGGTTTGGATATTCCTTGATTGGCGAGAGTAGCATAAAGTGAGGCCAATTCAAGCATGGTCACCTCCCCCCCGCCAAGGGCCAGGGCCAGACCATAAAAGGATTCGTCTTTCAGTCCGCTGACTCCTCCTTCCACCAGGAACTGGTAAAAAGATTTGTTTTTCAATTGAGACTGGATCTCCACAGCCGGCACATTTCGGCTCTGAATTAAGGCATCTTTCACCGAAATAGGCCCCAGAAACTGCTTATCGTAGTTCTCCGGGGTAAATCCCCCAAATTTACGTGGAGAATCCTTCATAAGCGATAATGGATGCACCAATCCCTCATCCATGGCCAGGGCATACACAAAGGGTTTTAAAGCGGAACCCGGCGATCTTTTTGCACTCACGCCATTGACCTGACCCTGGATGGTTTTATCGTAAAAATCAGCAGAACCTGCCATGGCGACGATGGCCATGGTTTCATAGTTAAGCAGCAGTGCTGCGGCATTATTGATCCCGATTGCACGATTTGAACCCACCCAGGCTGCAATATTTGACTCCAGGGATTTTTGTTTCAGGCTATCCAATGTGGTATTAACATGA
>JAWSVH010000083.1:0-20759 GCA_033852015.1 Desulfobacula sp. | reverse complement strand
AGGTGGCCAGAACTTTATCCATTGCTTTTTTTGCATCAAGAACTGCGGTGTATATCAGGTTTGAGTGTTTTTTTTCTTTGATCATCCCATCGGGACCAATCTCCATATAGGATGGGCTGATAGCGCCGCCAAGGGCATATATCCCCGGCCTGTTGGTTTCAAGATGGTCGGACAGCATGAGCAGACGTTCTCCCTCTTTTGCAATTTTGCAGATGGTTCCGGTACAGGTAATCTGTTGTAGGTCTAATGCATCAAAGATGGCAGACGGTCCATGGGTGCCGATACAGGCAATGACATTTTTCATGGGAAAACTCATCCCTTGATACAAGTAGAGATCATCTCCCAAACTGGCAGAGGTGGTCTGGTGGATATAGAGGCGATCAATTCCGTCTGAATCCACTTCTCCGATTTTGGGAATGGCTTTTTGAAGAATTTTGATATGCCCGCCTAGAAGCATCTCTTCTCCCAGATCCCGGGCCGTATCTTTGTTGATTTCAAATGTTTCTCTCATATGGGCCCAATAGACACATGTGGCATCGTCTTTGGCTTCCCGTTTTATTTTGGACAAAGATGAAACCACATCGGCAGCAGCATTGCCTCCACCGATGACCAGAACATTGATACCGATATAGTCTTCACCGTTTTCTATATTTCGGGCAACTGTTTTGGCCTCTCCGTATATGCCCAGATCATTGGGGATGTTACTGCCAAAGGCAAGAATGACATTCTGGGTGAAGTATGAACCCTGGTTGGTTTTGACAATGTAATCCGGGAACGTTCCTTCGATTTGTTGGAACTCTTCATTATAATGAATGTCCAGGTTATGGTTGTCTACAAGCGCTTGGGCTTGTTCAATATATTTTTCCACAGGGACTTTTTCGTCCGGCGGCTTGATCTCAAGAACCGGAAATGGTTCGGTGTAGCTTTTGGGTATGGTGGGGTAAACTTTTTTCCCCTTGGGATAGGTGTCAATAATTCCTTGCATGGTATGGTTTCCTTTTTCAAGAATGATAAAGGATTTGGAGTGTTCTTTTGCAAGAAGGGCAGCGGCTATCCCGCCCGGGCCTGAACCGACGATAACCATATCGAGTTTTGCAGGCATGTGACGATCTCCTTAAATGGAATTCATGAAATGATTAGCGTTCAGAATATCATGATTAAATAAGTATTGTCCATTCATAAAATCTGATTTAAAAAAGACAGATCACTCAGCAGGGGAAAAAAAAGGAAAATGATATGGAATATGATATTTTTATTGAAAATGGTGTGTTGCTGACCATGGCCGGTGATTTAAAGCCGATTGATGATGGTGCTGTCCTGATTAAAGATGGTGTGATTGATGCCTGTGGGAAAACCCATGAATTTGAAGGCGTTACCGCAAAACAATATGTCGATGCCAAGCACAAGATTATTATGCCGGGTCTGGTAAATTGTCATACTCATATGCCCATGTCTATGTTTAGAGGACTTGCAGATGACTTGCCCTTGGATATCTGGCTCAACGAGCATATTTTCCCTGCAGAAGCCAAACATGTTAATCCGGAAGCGGTTGAAAAATGGTCCCGTCATTCGATCACTGAAATGTTGCTGGGTGGAACCACGACTTGTTGTGACGGATACTTTTATGAGGAATATGTGGCCAAAGCTGTGTTGGCCTCTGGCATCCGTGCTGTTGCAGGCCAGGGCGTGATTGATTTTCCAGCTCCCGGAGTGCCTGATCCCGGGCAGAATATTATGGCCGCCACTGAGTTTGTTCAAAAATTTAAAGATGCTTCCCCATTATTATCTCCATCGATATTTTGCCATTCTCCTTATACGTGCTCCAAGGCCACCTTGAAAGCCGCCAAACAGGCAGCCAATGATTTGGGTGTGCTATTCCAGATTCACGTGGCTGAAACCAAGAATGAAGCCAATATGGTGCAAGAAAGGGGGGGGAAATCTATTGTTCAATATCTGGAGAGTATTGGTATTTTGGATGAGAAGACATTAATAGTTCATGCCGTCTGGATTGATGATAAGGATATTGAGATTATTCAAAAAACTAAGACCAGTGTTGTTCACTGTCCTGAATCAAATATGAAACTGGCTTCCGGGATTGCGCCGGTGACCAAGTTGATTGATAAAGGGGTGATGGTGGGTTTGGGAACCGATGGCATGGCGTCTAATAATGATCATGATCTTTTCGGAGAGATGGATATGGCAGCGAAGCTGCATAAGGTGGCGTTGATGGATCCATGCGCCATGGATGCTAAAACCTGCCTTAAAATGGCAACCATACATGGTGCAAACGCGATTGGTTTAGGCAAGATTACAGGATCTATAGAAAAAGGTAAAAGAGCAGATATTATTCTGGTGGATATGGACAAGCCCCATGTGACTCCGATGTATGATCCCTATTCAAGTCTGGTCTATTCTGCAAAATCATCGGATGTGAGTTGTGTGCTGGTGGATGGGCAGATTCGGGTGATGGATAACTTGATAATATGACATGGATTATATGAAGTTTTTAGATGTATACAACACGAATTCATCTCTAACTGGTGGGGGGGAATGATGAAGAATTTTTATCAATTTAAGGTTGTCAGAATATAGATTACAGTATATATTTTTAAATCCTGAACTGGAAAGGGAAACATAACAAAGGAGCAATGTATGTTAGAACCGCTGTTTATTAATGCAACAAGTCTTTCTGATGCCTGGTTTCAAACCCTGTACAAATGTGTCGAAAAAGGTCGGTCTTTTACCATTAATCGTGGGTCGTTTGAGGGGCAAAAAAGACTTGAGTTTGATTATATTACCATTCACATCACCCATCCTGAAAGTCTGCCTTTGTTGCCAAAAGTGAATCCGGTTCTGGGATTTCCTGATCCTGTGGAAGAAGACTATCTGGATGATTACCTGCCATACCTGATGACGGGTGAAGAAAAAGAAGGTGAGTCCTATACTTATGGACAGCGGATTTGTAAATGTGAAATGCAATATTTGCCCGACGAATATAAAAAATTGACTGAAATTTTGATCCAGGAAAAAGAAATCTGGGAAGATCGAAATATTTTAATCGAAGAAGATGGTAAATATTATGTCAATCAGATGGAGATGATGATCTGGACATATAAAAATAAAGGCCACCGGAACAACCAGATGATCATGCAAGTGGGGCAACCCTCGGACATGATTCTTCTGGACCCCCCTTGTTTAAGACATATAGATACCCGTATTCAGGATGGTAAACTGCATTTTTACCCCTATTTTAGATCCTGGGATTTATATGGTGGATTCCCTGCCAATCTGGCAGCGATAGAGATGATGAAACAATATTGTGCCGCACATATCGGTGTTGAAAACGGTGAGATTATTGCATCTTCAAAAGGGCTTCATATATATGATTATGTATTTGAAATTGCAGAATCTATCCGGGGCCGTAGTATGGATGAATTTCGGGAAATGTCCTAGACGATAAATCCTGGGATTTGACGCTAAATTCTAATTTTACATTTAGTGGCTTGCACATTGTTTATATGGTTTTGGAGTGATCTATATTTAACAATATGTTTAGGAGGCACGTGATGGATAAGTTCGGTTTTAATGGCAATTATCGATTTCAGGCAATTATGAGTTGTGGTTATCCTCTTATTGCTCTGGGAGGAGTCGCAGCATATTATTTTTTGTTGATCAGAGATGGTGCTGCACAATTTACTGAAATGGCCCCGCTAATTGTTTTAGGGTTGGTTGCGTGGCTGGCTTACGAACTTTTTAAACTCTATCAGCGATTTTCTTTTTCTATCGGGTTGTCTGAAGAAGGGATTCAGATGCAAGATGAGCCATTGGTAAAGTGGCAGGAGATCAGCAGTGCACAATTCCATGGCAAGCAATTTGGGAGCACTTCAATTATAACGCTCTTCCCGAAAAATGGCGAGCCGTTGAAGATCCCTGCTGCTATTAATCATTTGCAGGTCATTCAAGGTATGATTGAAAACAAAGTTCCAGATATTACAAATAAAGATTAATACTTTCTAAAGACAGGATTAATTGTGAACGATCTGGTTGAAAGAATTTTTGCCTTTATCGTTATCTGTATCATTGGTGCAGTGATTGGCATTGTAATTAGCATGATCAGCAAAAAAAAAGATGCCAAGAATGCTCCTGCTATGTTGGATGAGTTGCATTACATTTTAAAAAGTCAGGAGCAAAAAGAAAATGGTTGGAGCTTTGTAAAAAGGAATCAATTCCTTAAGAGTTCAGGGCTCAGAAAAACAAATATTGATCATATTCTTGGTCAGGTTGAACGCTATAAACCGGTTATTCTTTCGGAAGATGAAGTTAAAAAAGAAATAGATCAAATTCTTAATGATTCAACCGACCCGCAAATAGATACATTTCTTACAAAGACATATATGGTTTTTCGAAATGGAAAACTGGCTTGTGTCCCTCGTATTTTTACCATGTTAGAGGCCCGCTCGAAACGACCGGCGCACTTTGTTCTTTTTTATAAGAACCTGTTTGGCCCATTATTCCGATATTTTCTAACGGCTCATCCGTTCGAAAAAGACGAAGTTTTTATTGCTGCTGATGCAAGCAGCTTTTTTCTGACCACACATAGGCTTTTTTTCTTTAAAGTTACCAGTGATCATTTGTCTGTTTTTAAGGTTCTCCGGTTAGAAGAGATTGAGAGCTATCAAAGCCATGGCACATGGACTCAAACATTGGATATTCAGTTGAAGAATAAGGAGTCTATCGAAATAGCATCATTGGATTCAGTTCCCCATGATGATGTTGTCATAGCGTTATGCGGCCTTCTGACTTCCCATTTGTGAAATCTTTTTGGAGTTTTATTTTTTTGTTTGTGGTCTTTATGAAAAAAAGTTAGGTCTGCCTAAATAAATGTTGACAAGCATTCTTTTGTTAGATATAAATTCCTGAAAAGTTGGTTTGTTAAAAAAAGTTTAGAGATCAGGACAAAGAAAAGAAAATGGAAAAATCAAAGATAAGGTCAACATATCAGCGATCGGCGAATAATATTACAAAATCTGAGGATATTCGTTGTTGCTGTGGAAAATTGCAGGCAAAAATGGGAGAGCACGGAATTATCATAAAATGTTCCAGGTGTAAACAGAAGATGGTCATTGAATTTTCATCAATGGACTAAAAAAAAAGCAGATTAAAAAAACAGACTAAAAAAGTATCACAAAAAAAATTAGAGGCCAAAGGTCAGTAGAGAATCTCGAGCCCGTACAATCAAAAAAATAATGATTGTGTGGGCTTTTCATTTTTTGAGCCCATTCAATTAGGCCTCTTAATTAAAATTGACACGTAATCTACAACTAATAAAGGGAAAAAAATGAAAAAAGTAATAATGGGTTTAAGTATTTTGGCAGTGGTAATATTTGCAACCGGTCAAGTCGTATCGGCGACATCAAATGCCGAGCTTTTGACTCGGATTCAACAACTGGAAGGCAATGCGGCAAGTGCAGCCAGCACGGACACTTCAGGTGTTATAGGGCAGATTTCAGACAAAATAACTTTATCCGGAGCGATTGAACTGGATTATTCGTACATTGATGATTCAGATGTTTCCAGTACCATGAATAACGATTCAACGTCAGAACTTGAAGTGGGTACGGTTGAACTGGGACTGAATATCGATCTTCATGAATATGTCACTGCGAATATTTTGTTAAAAGGAGAATCTCTTGATTCTGACAGTGACCGAATCTTCTGGGATGAGGTCTTTTTTACATTTCAAAAACAAGATATGCCATTTTATTTTATAGGTGGTAAACGTACTCAGCCTTTTGGAGTTTATGAAAGTCTATTTATCAATGATCCAGTTACCCAGGATCTTTATGAGATTAATGACTCGGGTGCAACGATTGGGTATGCTGACGAAAACCTGTTGGGATTGGATGTTTCAGTGACTGTTTACAAAGGGGAGGCACTTATTGATAGAGTAAATTCAGCCGGATATGGATGGTCAAGAAATAATAGTGCAGGTTATGCCGTCACAAATGATGTTTCATCTTTGATTGTTTCTACGTCACTTTCTCCAGTAGAAGGTCTGGTCCTTTCCGCATTTTATAATTCTGAACCCGGTGATACAGACCGAAATACAACGCTGGGTGGCGCAGTCCATTACGAGTATGCAGGTTTTATGGCCGATGCCGAGTATATTGGTGCTTTGGAAAGGGAAAAACATGTCGCAGATGATCAGGAGTACAAAGAAAGTGCATGGGTGGTTTCGCTGGGTTATCAGGTAACTGATCCATTGGTTCTGGCTGTTCGCTACGAAGCATTTGATGCGGATAAAGAACAGGCACAGAATCTTGAACGTCGATATGGGGTTGGTGCATCTTATACCATGATTGAAGATGATAGTTTTGTCTGCACGCTTTTAACTGAGTATCGAAGAACAGAATATGAAACGTCGCCTGGTTCAGTTAATGATTCTGATGCAGATGAATTTTTTGCCAGGGTTGCTATAGAATTCTAAGTAAAATTTAATTTAGATCTCAAAAGAAAGCATTGTTATAACAGTTATGTTACGGCAATGCTTTCTTTTTGTTTTGGATTAAAATGGATGGCGAATTAACATTTTTTTACATTTTCTGATATATTCTATTCATAGTTTTGTAGTATCATCTTTCTAAGAATAGATAATTTTAAAGAAAAGATAAAAATAATGATCAGCAAAACGTATATAAAACTTGTACGATATTTTAGTGTGTTAATTATCACCACATGCCTGTCTTCCATGGTGCTCTTTTTCCTTACGATGGGCGCTCCCATGACAAAAGATTTTCATCAACTGCTCCGAAATCAGGCCAAATATATTGGTCATTTGACACAGGAATTGATTGATAAAGATGCTTCTATTGAGGAGGTGAACCAGTTTTTAGAAATGACATCAGGTTACTATGGGATTGGCACTGTTTTAGTAACAGCAGATTTGAATATCGTTGATGAGGTGGATGAGAAGACCGGCATTAAAATTGAGATTACTGACCCAATGGTAAAGACCATAAAAAACTCCGGGATTTTTGTACAGCCATCTCATATGGGAAAACCGCTGATTTATGGCCTTTTGATTTCTTCACCAAAGAATGGAGATCATTACCTTTTTATTTATAAGACCTTTTCAAGGCTGAAGCGCTCTCTTATTTTTGGTTTGGGTCTTGTCTGTTTATGTGTGCTTTTAATCTTTGCCATTTATCCGCTTTCGAAAAGTTTTACAAAGCCGTTGGTTCAATTGATAAATGCGCAAAAACAAGTTGTGGAGGGTCATTTTGATTCCACCCTTGACGGCCAGGAACGTGATGACGAACTGGGTGTGCTTTTAAGAGGGTTTGTAGATATGCAAAAATCTGTTGATGGGATGATTGAATCCAGAAAAGAGCTTTTAGCAGACATCTCGCATGAATTGCGCTCACCGCTTAGTCGATTGAATATTGATGCAGAACTGATTAAAGAATCCAGCTCATTTTCTGATATTAAAGAGCATGCCGACAATATAGATTATGAGATTCAATATATGGATACATTGTTAAAACAATTATCTGATTATTCAACTTTAAATCTTCCTAAATTTTCGCTGGTGTTTACCCGGTTTGATCCATCCAATTTCATTGGTGATATTTATCGAAGTTATCAAGCGGTTATCGAACAAAAAATGATTTCTTTTGAACAACAAAATAGTGAGAAGGGTTTTATGCTGAATGCCGACCAGGCAAAACTCACACAGGTGTTTAATAACCTTCTTGATAATGCAATATCTGTTTGTGAATCCCAGGGGCAGATCTGTGTTGGAGGCAATATCTCAGGCCAGGACGTGCAGTTTTTTGTTTCAAATACCGGCAAGAAAATTCCCGAAGAGTTAAGGCAAAAAATATTTGATCCTCTGTTTCGGGCGGATCCTTCCCGCAGCAGGAAAACAGGGGGATTTGGGCTTGGTTTAGCGATCTCAAAGAAGATTGTTGAGCACCATGGGGGTAAGATCTGGTGTGAACATGAAAATGGGGTAACACGGTTTGTATTCTCTTTGGAAAAGGAGAGTGATCATGGAGAATCGGCCCACATATAGCCTTTTCCCCAAATGGTTTTGAGTCGTTCCGGTTTGGATGGATCTGTTTCAATTTTTTTCCTGATCCGGCTGATATGAACATCGACTGATCGGTCAAATGCTTCAAAATCCCTTCCCCGTGCCAGTGTCATCAGTTGATCTCGCGAGATGACTCGGCCTTTTGATTCAATCAGGGCAAAAAGGAGATCAAATTCAACCGTGGAAAAATGAAGTTCTTTGTTGTCCATTGTAATCTGTCTGGTTTCTGAATCGATGATGATGCCCTGGGATTGAATCTTTGGGGTGTTCGAGTCTGTGACGGTCGCTTGTTTTTGGGTTCGCCTTAAAACCACTTTGATTCTGGCGAGAAGTTCTCTGGGGTTTAATGGTTTGTGCAGATAATCATCTGCTCCCATTTCAAGTCCCACAATCCGGTCGGTTTCATCATCTCTTGCGGTGAGCATAATCACAGGGGTGTCACAGGTTTTTCTGATAAGTCTTAATGTTTCAAAACCATCTATTTCAGGAAGCATCAGATCAAGAATGATGATATCAATTTCAGGTATGGTGGTTTGTAACAGCTCAATGCCTTCAGTGCCGGTGAGAGCCGCAAGCGTATTAAACCCATTTTTTTGAAAATAAGTTCCCAACAGTTTCTGGATTCGCTCATCATCATCAATAAATAATATGGTTCTGGGCATAGTGTTATCTCCATTTGCTGAATTGAAAGTAAATTATAGGCACTTTTAGGTGGAGATGTAAACGCATTGAAATATTCTAGTTAAATTTTTTTACAATTTTGGACATATTTATTTAACTTTTTAGGTTTAATATAAACGTGAAGATAAAGAATGAAGATTAAATATTGGGGGTAAACAAGTTGAAAAGAATATTGAAAAGTAACGTTAGAAAATTAGTTCTTCTAAGAATCATGTCAGTCATCGCTGGATGTGCAGGTTTTGCTACGCTCATCCCTTATCCTGGAGCCAGTGAGGTGTCTATTCTGGGTTATAAAGCTTTGTGCCCGTTTGCACCGATCAGTACTATTATTGCATTGTATTTGAGTGTCACGATTCATGGATATCGGGAAAGGTTAAAAAGGCAGTCAGTATAGAGTTTGCGGATAAATGAAACAGAATCAATAACAGGAGAAAAAAAATGGAAGATATCAATCAAATAATAGCAAAAGTTAAAAAATCTTGTAGGATGGAGTTTATGGGTGCAGGCTTTTACGGCAAGTTATCAAATAGCTATTCGGATCAACCTGAGCTATCGAAGACATTAAAAAAATTTTCTAAAGATGAGTTTAAGCATGGTGTTATGTTTGCCAGATATTATGAAAAAGCGTGTGGGAAAAAACTGGGTCAGCAACCCTGGATGACGATTGGTAAAATAGCCGCTTTCTTTCAATTTACCGTGCCGTTAGAAAAGAAACTAAAAAAATTACATTTAATTGAGAGTCGGGCAGTAAAGCAAATTGAACACGAACTGCAGGCCGCCGAGAAGACGCCTTATTTAGCCATTTTGGAAAAAATTCTACCCGATGAGGTTGCCCATGCAAAACTATACACGGAGATGTACCCTAAATCGTGACCTTGCCCAAAAAAAACTGGCCATAGAGTTAAGCCACTATTGGGTTTTTATTTTAAGCGTAATTACCTGGGCTTGATATCCTCCTCATATAACGCACGAACTTCCGGATCCATGGCACTTAAATGTTTTTTGGCTGTTTCAGGAGAAACTGCTTCAAGCATGCCATCCGGATGTTGAACCACGACTCCGCCATCGGTTAATAATTTATACCGTCTGGCCCGTTCTTTTTTATCCGGGACACAGAACAATTGGCAATTGGCACAGGTATTATACAATTTGCTATCCATTAAAGAGTGATAATGTCCGCCAGGTCCTTGGGGACGCTTGTTATATGCACCAATGCTGGCCAAAAAAAGTGGGAGCATTTGTTGGTCATTATCAGGAATGGCAAATCGGCCAGGAGACCAGGTGGACCACTTTCCTGATGGGTGAATCCCGGTAAATCCTCCACATACATATTGGCATCGCATATAATTATTCCGGGCTGAATAGGTAAATGTTCGTTTCCCCATTGATATGGTTGTTTTTTTGTCTGGATTCATCAACTGGGATGCACACCCTTTCAAGCATAATTTACAATCGTCACAATAGTTGTCTTCTTCGTCAACAGGGTCTGTGGGAACCAGAGGGGCTTGAGTCAAAACTGCTCCCAGGATAATACCGGCACCGTGTTTATTTGAAATTACATTTCCACTTAATCCAAAGGAGCCCACCCCGGATGCCACGGCCAGATATCGAAGACTGATCGGTGGCAGCATATCAATACGTCCATTTGGGGTATCTTCACGATAAACGTCATTTGCTGCCAGAGGGATTGAAGCATGCCCTTTCTGGGTCAGATAGTTTGATAGTTTTACTGCCACACCGCTGGCTAAAGAATTCACTCTTTCATCGTTGGTTTCAAAGGTTAATCGATCTTGCTTTCCTAAAAAATCGGGGATAAGTGACTGGTCCAGGGAAAAGGCAAATACTACAGCGGATTGGGCACCGGTCATCCCATATTCTAAATCTGTTGAAGCCGGCCCGCCTTCAAGTGTCTGCCGGGTGGCAATGCCACTTAAGCAAGCACCCTCACATAAGGGATAGTCCAAGGCCAATTTACTGAGTTTCTCCATGTTTGTTCTCCCCAAATTATCTAATGATTTATTTTATTCTGCCGTATGAATGATAAAAAGTCACTATTTTTGTGTCAAACAGTATAAAATTTTAATTAACAATTACTTTAGTTGTCACGGAAAAAACCTGAGGGTCTTGTTGACATCCTTTTAAAATGTGTATACAATTTATAAAAAATAAGGATAAATTATGATACCATCTTCTATACAAAAACAAATGGCCAATACGATTGGGTCTGACTGTGTTATGGCTCGGTTACGACTGTTAAATCGGCTTGTGAGTGGGATATATGATGAAGCCTTGAGACCTTATGGGATTAAGCTGACCCAGCTAACTATATTAATTGTGGTTTCAAAATTCGGGTTGGCTACCAGTTTGCAGATCAGTCGAGCATTGCATATGGATCCGTCCAGTTTCAGCCGGGCGTTAACCCGTCTCAAACAAAAACAGTGGTTGCATGTGGAACCCAGTGGGGAGGGTAAAATGTTGCATATCGAGGTGACTGAAAAAGGATTTGATATGATCGAAAAAGTTTACCCCGCCTGGGAAACAGCGCAGGAAAAAACTTTAGATATCTTAGGGGAGTCAGCATCTGAGATGATTGTTTCTTCCGGTAACAAACATCTGTTGGAAGGGTTGACCCGGTAAAAAAATCGGCAAAAAAAATTATTTTGCAAAATGTATATACAATTTAAGGAGACACATAGAATGAAACTATCTGATCATCCAACGGTAAAAGGCTATGAGAATGGAAAATCAAAAATGCAAAGACCCAAAACCACCCATGAAGCGGCTTATTTAAAACAATTGGCCATGGAAGCTGGGGCAGATGATGTAGGAATTATTTCTTTGTCTTGCAAAGCCGTTGCAGAATACAAGCAAGGCCTTCTTGAAGTTATGCCGGATACACAAAGTGTTATGGTTTTGGCGTTTCGTGTGAATCAGACGCTTCTTAGAAGCCAGGCACATTCCGTGGTGGATAATGAATTTAAGCAGGGCTGGACTGCGGCCAATAAGATTTCCCGACAACTGGTGGCTCGGTTTGGTCAAAATAACATCAAGGCATTGAATATGCCGACAGGGTTCCCGTTCGAGGCAAAACGCTGGCCAGGAAAGATGTGGTTGACCTGTGACAAGGATTTTGCCGTTGAGGCAGGGTTGGGGCAGATGGGATATAATCGATTGGTATTGCATCCGGTATATGGGGCTTCAATTCTTCTGGGTACAATTTTATTGCCTGGTACCTGTGATACCTATGATACTCCCATTGATTATAACCCTTGTATCCATTGTGGTTTATGCTTAAAAGTTTGCCCGGTGGGTGCGATAAAAAAGAGTGATGATTTTAACTTTGTATCCTGTTATTCACACAATTATCGTGAGCGTCTTGGGGGCTTTCAGAACTGGGTTGAACAAGTGGTGGACAGCCGTGATCATGCGGATTACCGTCGCAGAGTCAGTGATAGTGAAACAATTTCCATGTGGCAGAATCTTTCCATTGGATCACAGACCCGTTGTGATCGCTGTGTGGCAATCTGTCCCGCCGGGGAAAATGCCATTGGAGAGTATATTGATGATCGAAAAGATTTTGGTCAAAAGTATTTAAAACCATTTCAGGATTTAGAAGAAATTGTTTATGTGGTTAATGGATCTGATGCAGCTGAACATGTGCAGGAGAAATTTCCATTTAAACAAGCCAAGGTGATTTCGAACGGGATTCGACCGGTCTCTGTGGAGGGTTTTCTGGGAAGTCTTTTTCTTGTTTTTCAGCCGAATCAGTCCAAAGGGCTTGATGCCAGGTATCATTTTACCTTTACAGGAAAAGAAAAAATCAAAGGGACTGTGACCATTTCTAATCAAACCCTGAGTGTGGATATGGGTCATGTGGGAAAGCCGGATCTGCATGTTTTTGCAGACAGTGAAACATGGATTCGATTTTTAGCCAAAGAAGTCAGTATTCTACGTGCATTGATTACCCGGAAAATAAAGATTAAAGGGTCCCCTAAATTATTGAAGGCCTTTGCCAGATGTTTTCCATCATAGAGGGCATGCGGTATCTATAAATCTGGATTAACCTAGATTAACATGGATTAAATAGGATTATTTTGGCTAATCCAGATTTGTAAAACTTTAATTTACAAGCGTGGTGCCTCCGTCAACGGGAACAATTTGACCGGTGATAAAAGCGCCTGCCTTGCTGGACAGCATAATCGCCACTCCGGCAATATCTTCTGCCTTTCCCCATCGGTGCAGTGGAATTGCTGCACACTCCTGCTCGTAGGCCTCTTTGTCGTTGCTGACATACTCGGTCATTTTGGAGAAAAAACGACCGGGTGCTATGGCATTGACACGGATATGGTCATTGGCCAGATCCCTTGCCAGGTTGCGGGTCATCTGGTGGATGGCCGCCTTGCTGGGACCATAGCTGTAGTTTGAGATGCTATCTGCTACGATGCCGGCTACCGATCCGATGTTAATGATACTGGCGGTATCATCAGGTCCTTTGCCTTTTTTTAACAATCCTAAAAATGCCTGGGTGAGGAAAAATGGAGATTTGACATTCAGGTTCATGATTTTGTCCCAGCCTTTCTCTGGAAAAGACTCGATGGGTGCTCCCCATCCTGCACCAGCATTGTTTATCAGTACATCCAGGCGGTCTTCTTTTTGGGTGAGCTTGGCAGCCAGTTCTTTTATACCGTCTAAGTCACTGACATCTCCTGGAATGGCAATACACTCGCCATAAGCACTAAGTTCCTCAGCTGCCTGAAGGCAGGGTTGAGCCTTTCTTGCTGTAATATATACACGGGCTGCACCTGCTTCCAGAAAACCCTGGGCCATATAATATCCAAGCCCTCTGGAACCGCCGGTAACCAAACATACTTTGCCTTTCATTGAAAACAGGGTATCAATCATTCTTTTTCTCCTGGTGAATTAAACTTAATTTTTTTCCAGATCACTTTTATTATGTAGGGTTTATACCGTTTTTTTAAAAGCCTATCAACTCTATTGTGCATATTTATTGTGCCTATTTATTGTGCATAGATTAGAGCCTGATACACATGTCGCTCATGATGAGTCAGTATCTGTGGAAAGTTTTTGGGGAAGCTTTTGCCAGATGTTTCCCATATAGGTGGGAAGTAAACAACCCAAGGCTGCAGTGTCAGTATTAATGAAATGCTGTGGAAAGAAGTTCTCTGGTGTAAGCATGTTCCGGGTGGGAGAAAATTTTATCTGAGTCTCCAGCCTCTATGATGACGCCGTCTTTCATGACCACGATATCATGGCATAGAGATTTGACCACTTTAAGATCGTGGCTGATAAAAATATAGGTCAGGCCAAACTCTTTTTGCAGGCCCTTGAGTAGTTCCAGTACCTGGGACTGAACAGAGCGGTCAAGAGAAGATGTGGGCTCATCTAAAACAATGAATTCAGGTTTTAAGATCAGGGCCCTGGCAATGGCAATTCTTTGATGCTGGCCGCCGGAGAATTCATTGGGATAACGCTGGCGGGTGGATGGATCAAGATCTACTTTTTCCATGACAGATATGATTAAGTCTTCTTTTTCTTTGGTATTCAATCCAGGCGTGTGAATATCTAAGCCTTCACCAATGATTTGAGATACGGACATTCTTGGGTTGAGACTGCCAAAAGGATCCTGGAAAATGATCTGCATCCGCTTTCTTAAGGTTTGTATCTGGCTGGCATCCATGTCGTTGAGACTGTGCTCTCCAAACAGAATTTTGCCTTTGCTGCTGTTGAGCTGGAGCAGGGCAAATCCTGCGGTGGATTTGCCGGATCCACTTTCTCCGACAATACCCAACGTGTGGCCTTTTTTTATGGTAAAGGAGATGTCATTAACCGCTTTTACATGATCTACAGTTCTTCTCAGGATGCCTTTTTGTATGGGAAACCAGACCTTGAGATGGTTTACCTCTATCAGGATATCATTATCTCCATTTACCGGGTCAGGTTGCCCCTTGGGTTCTGAATTTATCAGGTGGCGGGTATAGTCATGGGCGGGTGCATTAAATATTTTTTTTGGCACATCGGTCTCTACAATTTGGCCGTCATGCATGACGGCGACCCGATCAGCAATCTTTTTGACAATACCCAGATCATGAGTAATAAATAAGATGGCCATCCCCAGTTCTTTTTGAAGGTCTTTGATCAGCTCAAGGATTTGGGCCTGTACGGTCACATCAAGGGCGGTGGTGGGTTCATCTGCAATCAGGATATCCGGCTGGTTAATTAAAGACATGGCAATCATGATGCGTTGTCTTTCTCCACCAGAAAGTTCGTGGGGAAAAGCGTTTAGCCGCCTTTCAGGATTTTTTAGCCCAACCTTTTCCAGCCAGAGCAGTGCTGTTTCATTCGCTTTTTTTTCAGGTGTCATGGGTTGGTGAAGGAAAATGGATTCTTTGAGTTGCTTGCCAATCCTGTGAAGGGGATTTAAAGAGGTCATGGGTTGCTGGAAAATAACCCCGATATTGTTGCCCCGGATCTGTCTGATTTCTTTATCTTCAACCGTTAACGTGTTTTTTCCCTCAAACTCAATTGTGCCCGAAGGGTAAATTGCTGAGCCAGGCAGGAGCTTGAGGATAGACATGGCGGTGATGGTTTTTCCGGATCCGCTTTCACCGACAAGGGCAAGGGTTTCTCCTTTTTTAAGCTCAAGGTTCACATTTTTGACCACCGGGGTGATGGTTTTTCCCATTTTAAATGAGATGCTTAAATCGTTTATGCTCAGGATGGTTGGATTCATCGTTTAATATACCTTCCTTGGATCAAGGGCATCTCTTACACCTTCTCCGATAAATACCAGCAGGCTAAGCATGATAGAAAGAACGGCAAAGGCTGACAAACCCAGCCACGGGGCCTGGATATTTGCCTTACCCTGGGCCAGTAGTTCTCCTAAAGAGGGTGAGCCCACAGGCAGACCAAAACCTAAAAAATCAAGGGAGGTAAGGGTGGTGATGGATCCTCCCAGAATAAAGGGCATAAACGTGATGGAGGCTATCATGGCATTGGGAAGCACATGGCGGAATATGATTTTAGTGTTGCTTAATCCAAGTGCTTTGGCAGCGGTGACATACTCAAAATTTCTTCCCCTTAAAAATTCTGCCCGGACTACACCCACAAGGGACATCCATCCAAACAACAGGGTGATTCCCAATAGCCACCAGAAATTGGGTTGGATCACACTGGAAAGAATGATCAGTAAAAACAGGGTGGGCAGGCTGGACCAGATCTCAATAAATCGTTGACCTAAAATATCAACCAACCCTCCGTAATATCCTTGGATTGCTCCGGCAATAATGCCGATGGCCGAGGCACAGATGGTAAGGGTTAATCCAAAAAAGATAGAAATTCTGAACCCGTAAAGCAGCCGGGCCACAATATCTCTTCCTCTATCATCGGTTCCCAGCCAGTTGTCTGTTGATGGTGGCGATGGGGCCGGGACATTTATCTTGTAATTAATGGTATTATAGGAAAAAGGGATCATCGGATTAATCATCCATCCGTTTTCATTGATCAGATCAACAATATAGGAATCTGTATAATCGGCCGGGGCGTCAAATTCACCGCCAAATTGTGTTTCTGCATATTCGTTAATCAAAGGGCAGTAAAAATTTGAATCATAATAGATTAACAAGGGTTTGTCATTGGCAATCAGCTCTGAGAAAAGGGTGATAATAAACAATATTCCAAATATCCAGAGGCTAAAATAGCCGCGTTTATTTGCCTTGAACCGATTCCATCTTGCCGTATTAATTGGTGTCAAAAGTTATCCCCTCTTCTCAAAATCTATTCTGGGGTCAACAATGGTGTAGGTGATGTCGGAGATAATAGATAAAACAAGACCCAAAAGCGCAAAAATATAAAGCGTTGAAAACATGAGCGGATAATCACGCTGTAAGGTGGCCTGGAATCCCAAAAGCCCGAGGCCATCCAGAGAAAATATAACTTCAATGAGCATGGACCCTGTGAAAAACAGGCTGATAAAGGCTGAGGGGAAACCGGCAATAACAATGATCATGGCATTTCTGAATACATGGCCATATAAAATTTTATTTTCGGTCAATCCTTTGGCCCGGGCAGTGACCACATATTGTTTACTGATTTCATCTAAAAAGGAGTTTTTGGTCAAAAAGGTCAGGGTGGCAAATCCACCAATAACCAGTGCGGTTATCGGCAGGGCCATATGCCAGAAATAATCAATGATTTTACCGATAAAGGAGAGTTCTTCAAAATTGACCGAGACCAGACCTCTTAAGGGGAACCAGTTAAAATAGGTTCCTCCGGCAAACAGGATGATCAATAAAATTGCAAATAAAAATACCGGGATGGCATTGCCGATGATAATCACGGAACTTGTCCAGATATCAAAGTTAGATGAATGTTTAATCGCTTTTTTAATCCCCAGAGGGATACAAACCAGATAGATAATAAGGGTGCTCCATAACCCTAAGGAAATGGATACGGGCATTCTTTCTACAATGAGTTCAATGACGGATCTGCCCCTGAAAAGGCTGTCTCCAAAATCAAATAAAAGGAAATCCTTAAGCATTTTAAAGTAGCGCACATGGATGGGTTTATCAAAGCCAAATCGTTTTTCGATTTGGGCAATAATTTCTGGATCCAGACCTTTGGCCCCTCTATATTTGCTTTGGGTTTTTATATCTGTTTGTGTAAGTTCTGCTTTAGAAGATCCACTGACTTGTTCCATGACACCGGACTCTATTCCCTGCATTTTTGCGATAAACTGGTCAACCGGACCGCCGGGGGCAACTTGGATGATAAAAAAATTAATGGTAACAATGGCCAGCAGGGTTGGAATAACCAGTAACAACCTTCGAATGATGTATGCGCCCATAAAAATCCCTTATTTTGACAGCCTTTTAATTTTTGGAGTTCCGGTTGGGAAGCAACACCATTTTGTCTGGATTGATCCACCAGGTGTCCACAAAACCAATATCATATTTAGGGCGGATGGCCGGCCGTGAGAATTTGTTCTTATAGGCTATCCTGAATTTGCTCAGGTGCCATTGGGGAATAACAAAGAAGTTAAATTGGAGTACCCGGTCCAGGGCTCTGCCGTAGTACAGCAGAGCCTTTTTGTTTGTTTGGTTTTGATCAATTTTTTCAGTCAGATAATCAATGGCCGGATCTTGTACCCCAGCAGTATTGTATGGAGAATCAATATATTGGGAGTGCCATACGATTTTATGACTTGAAGATGGAAAGGCATTACCGGTATAGCTTTTTATCGTCATGTCAAAGTCTCGTTTGCGCAACCGGTTAATGTACTGGGAGGTGTCTACTCTGCGGATATTCATGGTTATGCCGGCTTTTTTTAAGTTGTCCTGAATTGGAATGACAACCCGTTCCATGGTCGGACTCCACAATAGGACTTCAAATTCCATGGGTTTGCCGGTGGTGGTATGGGTCATTCTTCGGTTGGATAATTCCCAACCTGCTGTTTTGAAAAGTGCAATGGCTTTTCGCATCTGCTTTCGGATATTGCCGCTGCCATCTGTGGTTGGGGGATGGTATATTTCAGTGAATACTCGTGGGGGGACTTTATCTTTTATTGGCTCAAGAAGGGCAATTTCTTCAGTAGAAGGCAGCTCTTTTGCTTCATATTCTGTGTTTTGGAAATAACTTCGGGTTCGTTTGTACTGGTTGAAGAATAAAATCTTATTTAGCCATTCAAAATCCATGAAATAGCCCAGCGCTTCTCTGACCCTGACATCCTTGAAGATTTCTTTTTGGGTGTTGAAGACCATTGACTGCATGGGTTGGGGGATTTTGTGGGCAATTTCTTCTTTGATAATTTGTTTATTCTTAAATTGATTTCCCTTATAAAGAGTGGCCCATTGTTTGGCCACATTCTCATGTCGAAAATCAAATTCTCCAGCCTTAAAAGCCTGGAGCATGACAATTTCATCTTTGTAGTAGTCGTAGCGGATATGGTCAAAATTATTCTGGCCTTTGTTTACAGGCAGATCTTTGGCCCAGTAATTCTTCAGTCGTTTGATGGCTACATATTTTCCCATTTTATATGAATCAATGGTAAAGCCTGAGCTGCCCAAAGGAACTGTGGTGGTGGGTTGGGACAGGTCTTTGTCTTCCCAGTAATGTTTTGGCAGAACATCCAGTCCTGCGAGCCAATATAACAGGTTCAGGTCTGGTTTTTTAAGGGTAAACTTGACCCTTTGTTTATCTAAAACAAGAGCCTGGTCAACATCTTTATATCGGGTTTTAAAATATGATAGCCCCTGGGTCATGAATTTATTAAAGGAAAAAACCACATCTTGTGCCGTGATGGGTTTTTGATCTTGAAATTTTGCCCGTTCGTCCAAATGAAAAATAATCCAGGTAAAATCTTTGGCATATTCTATTTTTTGAGCAATTAATGGATAGAGCACATCAATCTCATCACTTGAGGAGGTCATCAATGAATCATAGAGCTGGTAAGTACCTTCGGCGGTATCCCCTCTTTCTGAATATGGGTTGAAGCTGTCAAAGGTCCCAGTGGCAGACAAAGTAATGGATCCGCCTTTAGGGGCATTGGGATTAACATATTCAAAGTGGGTAAAACCCGGCTGGTATTTCGGGGTATCTCTCAAGGAAAAATGAGTGGATACAATAGTATCCTCTTTTGCCAGACAGATTCCGGCCATGCACAGGATAATCAGAACAATAATGATCTTTTTCACAATCAGCCTCTTTATTCGTTTTTACGATAGCCTAAAATGAATTCAGCTTTGTATTTTAGACTGTTTTTCCATGATGAACAAGGGTGAATTTGATGTCCGATTTTTCTACTGATCAAAGGCATTTTTAAAATTATCGGTATATCCGTAATGTGCGGTAAAGATATGGCTTACACCGGTTAGTTGGGCCAGTTTTTTAAGGGATATTTTTTGAGTTTTAGAATCCATGTTAAAAAGATCGTTAAATGTACCCACTTTTCCATTTTTCAGGCTCATATTATCTCCGGTAAATAAATAAGTATCATTGACAAGATAGCACATGGAGCCCGGCGTATGGCCGACAGATAAAATCCCTTGAATTTTCAGGCCCGCAACATTGATCGTCTGATTGTCTTCAAGTAGTTTATATTCGGATGTTAATTTATTTTTCATAAATAAAAATCGGGCGGTCTGTCCATTGATCATCTGTTTTTCTGCTTTGGAAAGATAGATTTGAGCATTTGAAAAAAGGTCAAGGGCTGCAATGTGGTCAACATCCGAGTGGGTTAAAAAGAGTGCGACAACATCTTTGGGGTCGATTTTCAATTGGTTCAGTTCTTTTGAAACATTTTTGGCACTGTTCCCTGCATCAATGACAATATATTGAGTCCCATTTTTTATAATAAACAGGTTTACATATTTGTCCTTTATTGAAAAAACATCTGAAACAATTTCCTGTGTCTTAGCAGGGGTCATTTTTTTTGTCTCAAAATAAACAGTACTGAAAATTATTGCACATAGCAGTAAGATTAAAGTGAGAGGAACGCCAAAAATAAGGCCTGTTTTTTTTATTGATTTTTTCATAATTATTCCATTAATAATGTTGTAAACGTTCTTTAAAAATAGTTGCCAATGGTATCAGAAAGTCTCTATTTTTTATATCCCATCACCGCGTAAATCAGAAACAATTTTTTCAAGTTTGTCTGCCGTAACATCTTGGGGTGCAATCGCCTTGCCCACATGGTATTCAATTTTTGAGAAAAACCGTTTTGGAATTTTTTTAAGTGCGCCGCTTCCGGAATGACTGAAAAAACTTCCCCATAGTCCCCTTAAGGCTGAAGGAACCACCGGCACGGGGTTTTTTTGAATAATTTTTTCAATGCCGGTTTTAAACTCGTCTATTTCTCCATCAAGAGTGAGTTTGCCTTCTGGAAAAATGCAGACCACATTGCCTTGGTTAAGTTCGGCAGAAATGGTATTAAACGCTTTTTCGTAAGCGTCTGGATTTTTTTTCTTTGAAT
>JAWSVH010000279.1:0-1826 GCA_033852015.1 Desulfobacula sp. | reverse complement strand
TTTTTTAGTAAATTTAGAAGAAATTCGTGAAAATGCCAGCGGTGCTTTTAAAAATGTTTTTTGAAGTGATCTTCCGTCCTCATCATAATACCCTGCTATGCCATTTGAATCTTTATGTAAAAATGCTTTAAAAACAGCCCCTTTGTTCATAAAATAAGCCGCTTGGATTTTACCATATCCAAAAAGTTTACCGTCTCGATAGCGTTTTTCCACAAGAACCCTGAACTGATCACCTTCCTGAATATCTCTTAAAAAATCTATATCCCAGGCAAAAATATCAGATAATTTTTGACCAAACTCATTTCGTTCTCCTGATTTTCTCACCGCTTCAAACAAATTATATTTAATAGTGGCCGATACAACCTCAAGCTCGACTTCATAATCAATCGGCGCTTGGCTAATAGAAAAACAATCTTTTTCCTTTTGAAGAATCACACGGTCTTCTTTATCGATATCATATTCAAATCCAACCAGCATATCATCTTGTAAAATAATTTTATATCGCTGGCCTCTTTTAATCTTTGTTAGAGGAAAAATCTCTTTGCTTTGATCATTTATCTTATAAATTGTTTTTAATGGAAGATATTTATTTAAAATACAAGAGATGGTATCACCACTCTTTACAATACCTTTTACGATTTGAATGTCTGGTAAAATAATAGGAAAAATTTTAGCCATTCTATTATCTAAAGCAGCGGCAAAAGCGACATTTGATCCAAAAAAGAAGAGCAGACCAACAAAAATCAATATCCCTATAAAATTTTTAAAAAGAAAAGAACCTACCACTCTGGACCTACAGATCAAGTTCACCGTTTTTCTCATTATTAATTATCCATTCTTATATTTATTCCAATATCTCTTTTTAGGGGTATAATAACGACAACCTTTGATAATCTTCATTATCAATTTTTATACCAATGTATATTTTGGGAGATTTATAATTCTTAAAGGCTTGTTTATAAAGGGGTTTCCAATATTATGGCAGGCAAGTGTGTTTATATCGTTGTGTTGTTTTATTTAATCACAATTCGTTTTATTTAATCATTTTAATTAAATAAAACGAATTGCCTCTATTGTACAAGACCGGTGGTTTAACGCCACCGGTCTTGTTTTCTTTATTAGAAATAATTATTTTTCTTCTTTTCCCGCATCAGCCATCATTTTGAACATGGTGTACTTATCAGTAACCTCTTGTTCAATTTTAGCTCTCAGACGTTTTGATTCTTCTGGAAAACTCTTCTCTAAAGCTGCAAAACGAGTTTCTCCGCCAAGAAAGTCCTGAAGCGTTCCATCCGGTGCTTTTGATTCAAACATAAACGGATTTTTTCCTTCTTTGACCAATTCAGGATTATATCTATAAAGTGGCCAATAACCAGATTCTACGGCCAGTTTTTCTTCGTACTGCGCTTTACCCATACCTTTTCTGATTCCCTGATTAATACAAGGAGCATAACAAATAATCAGTGAGGGTCCTGGATATTTTTCTGCTTCAAGAATAGCTTTCAAAGTCTGATTTTTATTGGCGCCCATGGAAATAGATGCAACATAAACATATCCATAACTCATGATCATACGACCCAGGTCTTTTTTACCAATCTTTTTACCCGAAGCCGCATATTTTGCAATAGCACCAGTGGGAGTTGCCTTTGAAGACTGTCCTCCGGTATTAGAATACACTTCTGTATCCATAACAAAAATATTAATATCTTCTCCGGAAGCCAGAACATGATCCAGACCACCAAATCCAATATCATACGCCCAACCATCACCACCAAAGATCCAATGGGATTTTTTTACAAAAAGATCTTTATCTTTATAAATCTCAC
>JAWSVH010000278.1:0-2024 GCA_033852015.1 Desulfobacula sp. | reverse complement strand
GAATATATTGAAATGATAAAAGATGAGTTTTTTGAACAGGTTGATTCTTTGACCAGTGTATCGGTCAGATCAGATCCTTCTCTTTCAAAGGCCAGCTTTAATATTGAAACAAATACAGCCATGCTTTCATCTGATGTTGAATCTAAGCTTGATAAAATATTTGAATCTGTGAAAACGGTTGGGAGACAATAGTGTCGGAACATCTGGAAAAAATAGATTTTCAAAAATATCTTAATGCCGTGGATCAGTGTGTTACGTTAACTCCGGAAGGTCGAGTGTCTCAAGTGGTTGGACTGATTGCACAAGGAGACAGTGTCGGGCTTGGCATTGGTGGCCTTTGCAGTATTGTTAATGATCAAGGTAAAGAAATTTTAGCAGAGGTGGTGGGATTTAAAAAAGAACAGGCGTTGCTTATGCCCTATGGAGATATCCGGGGTATCAGTCTGGGAAGCAAAATCAGGCCCATTGCTTCTTCGCAAAAAGTGGGCGTGTCTGATTATCTTTTGGGAAGAGTCATTGACGGGATGGGAAATCCGATAGATGGGAAGGGCAATATTGAAAAGACCCATGAATATGATTTGTTTGGACAACCCATCGGTCCGATGGATCGAGAACCGATTAAGCAAGCGTTAGATGTCGGAGTGTCTGCCATTAATAGCATGATTACCCTTGGCAAAGGACAAAGAATGGCTATTATGGCCGGTTCCGGAGTCGGGAAAAGTGTCTTGATGGGGATGATGACCAAACATACCAGTGCCGATGTTATTGTAATTGGCTTGATCGGAGAGCGGGGCCGGGAAGTAAAAGATTTTGTGATTGAAACATTGGGAGAAGAAGGGCTAAAAAGGGCCGTTGTGATTGCAGCAACGTCTGATTCTCCGCCTCTGGTGAGAATGAGGGGTGCGTATCTTGCGACAACGGTTGCAGAATATTTCAGGGATCAGGGGAAAGATGTATTATTAATGGTGGACTCCATTACCCGATTTGCGATGTCTTCAAGAGATGTCGGGCTTGCAGCAGGCGAACCACCGACTTCCCGGGGATATACGCCATCATTTTTTGTTAAGATTCCTATTTTACTTGAACGGGCTGGAAATATTGAGAATGGCGGGTCGATTACGGGTATTTATACGGTTCTGGTGGAAGGCGATGATCTTAATGATCCGGTGGGAGATACGGTCCGCTCCATTGTTGACGGCCATATCGTATTGTCCAGGGAACTTGCCAACCGGGGGCATTATCCAGCCATTGATGTGTTGGCCAGTATATCAAGAGTCATGCGGGATGTGAGTGATAAAGATCATGTGGCGATTCGGGATAAAGCGGTGAGTGTTTTATCTGCATATCGTAATGCTGAGGATATGATTACGATTGGTGCATATATCGATGGTTCAGATCCTGATGTGGATGAGGCAAAACATTTGATGCCGGGTTTGATTCAGTTTTTAAGGCAGGGTATGGACCGCAAATCTGATATGAATGCCAGTGTGGAAGGTTTAAAAAAAGCCCTGGGTATTAAACCACCTAAAAAGAGTAATAAATGAAAAAGTTTAAATTTAAATTAGAACCGTTGTTAAATTTTAGAAAATATCTGGAACGGATTGCCCAGCAAAAAACAGCACAAGCCCATATGCAAGTGAAAAATTGTGAAAAACAGATTGTGGATTTAAATCAGACAAGGGTACAAAATGCACAGCACATGGAGGATATCGCTTCCCAGGGTGTCAATGCATTAACCTTCAGGCAGTATTATCAGTACCATGAGTCTGTGGAGAGTAGTATTAAGGAAGAAAAAATGAAAAAAATTCAATTAGATAAAATTTTAAAAGAAAAATTGTTGGAGTTAAAGAAAAAAAGTATTGATAAAAAAGCAATGGAGATTTACCGTGAAAAGCTAAGATCTCAATATATAGAGGAAGTTGTAAAGAACGAACAAAAAGAGCAGGAGGAAATTTCATCTTTAAAAACAGCCCGAATAATATCTAACGAGACAATATCTAATTAGACAATATAAAAAAATAGCC